>DATIGZ010000398.1:0-15943 GCA_035481255.1 Sphingomonas sp.
ACGAAGCTCGATCCGAAGATGGTGTCGGGCCGGGTGGTGAAGACCTCCACCTCGTCGCCATCGGACAGCTTGAAGCGGAACTGCAGGCCTTCCGACTTGCCGATCCAGTTTTCCTGCATCAGCCGGACCTTGTCGGGCCATTTGTCGAGGGTTTCGAGACCATCGAGCAGCTCGTCGGCAAAGTCGGTGATCTTGAGGAACCACTGGTTGAGCTTCTTCTTCTCGACCAGCGCACCCGATCGCCAGCCGCGGCCGTCGATCACCTGCTCGTTGGCGAGCACGGTCATGTCGACCGGGTCCCAATTGACCGTCGATTCCTTGCGGTAAACCAGCCCGTTCTCAAGGAGATCGAGGAACAGCGCCTGTTCGTGCCCGTAATATTCGGGTTCGCAGGTCGCCAGCTCGCGGCCCCAGTCGATCGCAAGGCCGAGGCGCTTCAGCTGCGCGCGCATCGTCGCGATATTGTCGCGCGTCCAGCCGCCCGGATGGACCTTCTTCTCCATCGCGGCATTCTCGGCCGGCATGCCGAACGCGTCCCAGCCCATCGGGTGCAGTACTTCCATGCCGCGCATCCGGCGATAGCGCGTCAGCACGTCGCCCATCGTATAGTTACGGACATGGCCCATATGGATGCGCCCCGAGGGGTAGGGGAACATCTCGAGGACGTAGGATTTGGGCTTGGGCGAGTTATCGTCGGCGGCGAAGGTGCCGCGTTCTTCCCACAGCTTCTGCCACGCAGAATCGGCTTTCAGCGCGTTGAACCGCGACACATTCATTCCTTCATTTCGGAGCGGCGGGCTGTCCCGCCCACCTTTATTCCTCGACGATCGCCGCGCGGCGCAGGTCGCGGGCACGGGTCAGGATGATATCCTCGATCTTCTGCACCGTGGACGCTTCGACCGGCGAATCGACCCACTGACCATTGCGGTTCACCTGACGCTGCGCGCTCACGCGCAGCGCGTCGGCGCGCAGATCCTGATCGAGGATCGCGACCGTCAGCTTGGTCCGCTCGGTCTGGAGGTTCGGGTTCACATACCAGTCGGTGACGATCACGCCGCCGTTTGAATCGGTCTGCATGATCGGCGCGAACGAGACGGTGTCGAGCGCCGCGCGCCACAGATAGGCGTTGACGCCGATCGTCGTGACCTTCGACGCGGCGAGATCCGCGCGCGGGCGTTCCTTGCCACCGCCGCAGGCGGCGAGCGGAGCCGTGAGGCTCAGGGCAAGGCTGCCCAGGATCGCGGTGCGCAACAGGCGGTTCATCGGCATCTTCCTATGGGAAACTCTAAGGGTGGCGAGCATCTATAGATCGTCATGCGCCCGCCGCAAGCGCAAGCCGTTGTGCACCCTTCCGGATGCCCCTCTGTGCGCCTTGTGCAACACTTATGGGGAAAAGCGATTCCACCTGTGGAACATTGCGGCTGAATCATGGTAGGCGCTGAGTCACGATAGGGGATGAAATGAGCGTTCGGCGACTCATGACTGGCATCGGGATCGGCGCGCTGAGCGCAGCCGGCCTTGTCGTCGCGCCGGCTCTTCTCGCCCAAGCCGCGCCGCAGCAGCAGCGAATCGCCTTGCCCAAGCGCGCGACCTCGATCGGCAGCATCGGCACCTTCACTCCCGCAGCCGCGGATCCCAAGCTTGCCGCCGTGCTCGCACGCAGCGGTCTGGGGGGCAGCGGTTTCCGCTTCACGCCGGCCGATTCGGCGCGCTCGGCCAACCGCAGCGTCACCGTCGCGGTGCGCGCGCGGACCGCCCGTCCCGCCGCAGCGCTGGCGGATCGTGGCGCCGCGGCACCCGCCGCCGTCACACTTCAGCCGATCGCGTATAATCTGGGTGTGTCGGTGGGCTGGAAGCGCTTCGCCGTCTCGGGCGATCTCTCCAAGCTCGATCTGGCGGGCCAGCCGGGCAGCAGCGAGGCGGTCGATCTGGGCGTGAGCTACACCGGCAAGCGCGCCGCCGGCCGAATCAAGGCGGGTGCCGAGCGTCCGCTCGACGGCGCGCCGCGCCTGATCGCGGCCGACCCGAGCTATTCGATCGATGTCGGCGGCTCCTATTCGCTGACCCGCAACCTCGATCTGACCGCGGGCGTGCGCTACAAGTCGGAAGAGAACCGCCTGCCGCAGCTGACCGACAACCGCCGCGACAGCCAGGCGGTCTATGTCGGCACCGCGATCCGCTTCTAGGACCGGGTCGAAATTTCAGCCCATGCCGGCCTGCAAATGGCGGTTTCCCGTGCTTCCGGTGCTCACGTACCTTGAGTAGGCTGCGCTCCGGGTGACAGAAAATCACCATTTTCGGCTCGACCTGAACTGAAATTTCGACGCGATCCTACGCTACCCAGGCGTCGATTCCCGCCCAGCCATGAACGCCTGACGGTCTGAGCGCGCTCCAGCGGCGTTCGTTCATGCCGCCCAGCGCGACCACCGGAACCTTCAGCCCGCGAATCAGCATCCCGAAACGCGCACGGCCGAGCGCCCGCGCTCCGGGATGAGAGCGAGTCGCGTGGACGGGTGAGACGAACAGCAGCTTCGCATTGTTGCGAATCGCCGTGACCGCTTCGCGCCGCGAATGGACGGGGGCGGTCAATGCGCCGCGGTGACGGCCATGGCTTGGCGCGGGTCCCAACCGGCGCTTGCCCGCGACCACCAGCGTCAGCCGCCGGCGCCGCGCGATTCGGGCGACCCGGGCGAGCAAGGCCCGGCGTCCCGCCAATGGCAGGTCATAGTGGCGGAATATGATCCCCGATCCCTTGGGAAGCGCCGCCAGCGCATCCCATAGCGCCTCGCCCAGCCGGGGATCGGTCATCAGCCACCGTCGCGGCAGTTCCTTGGCATCGGAGGGGTGGCGGCGGCGCATCGCCCCTCCTATAGCCGCGCGCATGGCATCCGACACCGCTGACTCGCGCCTTTCCGCCATCCGTGACCGAATCGCCCGCGCAGCGCAAACCGCGCGCCGCGATCCGGCTGACGTGACGCTCATCGCAATCTCCAAGACGCATGACGCCGAAGCGATCCGCCCGCTGATCGCCGCGGGTCAGCGTGTGTTCGGCGAGAATCGCGTGCAGGAGGCGGCCGCCAAATGGCCTGCGCTGCGCGAGGAGACGCCGGGACTCGCGCTTCACCTCGTCGGTCAGCTCCAGTCGAACAAGGCGGAGGACGCGGTCGCGCTGTTCGACGCGATCCATTCGGTTGATCGCTCCTCACTCGTCACCGCACTGGCGAAGGCGATGGACAAGGCCGATCGCCGCCCGCCATGCTTCATCCAGGTCAATATCGGCGACGAAGCCCAGAAGGGGGGATGTGCGGTCGCTGACCTTCCCGGGCTGCTGACCGAGGCGCGGGCTGCTGCACTGCCGGTTGCGGGACTGATGGCGGTCCCGCCCTTCGGTGTCGATTCCGCGCCCTATTTCGCGTTACTGGCCAAACTGGCGCGCGACCATGACGTCACCGGCCTCAGCATCGGCATGTCGGATGATTTCGAGACCGCGGTCACGATCGGCGCCACGCATGTTCGCGTCGGCACAGCCCTGTTCGGAGTCCGCGAATGAGCCGGTCCGTCCGTTTTGACGCGCTTATCTTCGATTTCGACGGGGTGCTGCTGGAAAGCGAATTTGAGGGCAATCGTCACATTGCCGAGTATCTGACCTCGATCGGCCATCCGACCACGCCTGAAGACTCGATGGCCAATTTCATGGGGCTGGCGGGCGCCGAGTTCATCGAGGCGATCGAACACTGGATTGGCCGCCCTCTGCCGGACGCATTCTACCCGGCACGCGAGGCGGAGAATCTGCGGGCGTTGACCGAAGGCGTGGCCGCGGTCGCCGGGGCGATCACCTTCATCCGCGCGCTGCCCGAATCGCTCCCCCGCGCCATCGCCTCGTCGAGCTCGACGCAGTGGATCACCACGCATCTCGATCACCTGGGCATCCGCGACGCGTTCGGGGACAAGATCTTCAGTGGCCGCGAGCATGTGACGCGCGGCAAGCCGGCGCCGGATATCTATCTCCATGCCGCCGATGCGCTCGGCGTCGATATCGCCCGTTGCGCGATCCTCGAGGATTCCCCGGTGGGTGCGACGGGGGCGGTTGCATCGGGCGCGCATGTCATCGGCCTGTGCGCGGGCGGACATTGCGGCATCGGGCATGACGAGCGCCTGCGCGTGATCGGCGTGCACGACATCGCGCATGATTTTGGCGAGGTCGCGCGGCTGCTGGCCTAGCGGCCGCCCCGTTTCAGCATGAAATCACGCAGCGCGATCGCGTCCTTGAGCGCGTTGTGCGGTACCGCGCTTGCCCGCGCCGCATCGAATCCGGGCGCGTCGCACAGCTCGAAGGTGATGCGCGCGATCGGGTGCCGGTATCCCGGGCGCGCGATCAACGCCATTGCGGCATGCGCGATATCCTCGGGCCAGTCGGCGATCACCACCGGATCGGGATCATCCGCCAGATAGGTGGCGAGCGCCCGGCCCAGCGTCTCGCGATCGACCGGTGCGATGTCGAGCACCGGCAGCACATGCGCGGCCACCCATGGTGTAGGCTCCGGACAGTCGAGCGCTGCGTAGAAGGGCGCGCCGCCGTCCTCCGGTGCCAGCGCGAGCGCGATCAGCGACCCGCCGAACCCGTTGAACTCCGCGTCGAGGTAATAGCGCACTAAAGCTGGTGCCCGGTGCGGTCGCGCTTGGTGGCGATATAGCGCTCATTGTGCGGGTTGGGAGGCAAGCTGTGCGGCACGCGTTCGACGACCGCGATACCAGCGGCTTCGAGTCCCGCGACCTTCGCGGGGTTGTTGGTCAGCAGGCGCACCCGGTCCTGTCCCAATAGCCCGAGCATGCGCCCCGCGACCCCGAAATCACGGGCATCGACCGCGAACCCCAGCCGCGTGTTCGCGTCGACCGTGTCGAAGCCCTGATCCTGCAGCGCATAGGCGCGCAGCTTGTTGATCAGCCCGATCCCGCGCCCTTCCTGACGCAGGTACAGCAGCACGCCCCAGCCCGAATCGGCGATCGCGCGGATCGCGGCGTGGAGCTGCGGTCCGCAATCGCATTTGAGGCTGCCGAGCACGTCGCCGGTCAGGCATTCGCTGTGCAGCCGCACCAGCGGCGGCGCGCCGCCCGGTTGCCCGATCAGCAGCGCGACATGCTCGTCGGGCGATTCCGGTGTGCGGAAAGCGACGATCTCCGTGTCCTCGGCGCCGGCGACGGGCAGGCGCGCGCGCGTGACGATCGTGAGCCGTGCGGGATCCTCATGCGCGTCGATATCCGCCGGAGTGATTGCGTCCGCCGCGTCGCCCTCGCGCAGGAAGAAAGCAGGTACCAGTCCGGCGATCCGCGCCAGCCGCAACGCCGCCGCCGCGGCATCGGGCACCGGGACCGGAATCGCACGGAACGGACCTTTTAGAGGGGTCGCGAGGTCGAGCTGCGGATCGGCCAGCGCCACCGCGCCGTCGAAATCGAGCCAGGGCGCGCGCTGAACGGCCACCGGGGCATCGGGCACGGCGGCGTCGCGCTGGTTGGCGAGCTTGAGCGTCGCCGCCCGGCCCGCGGAGATCAGGAGCGGGGCCGTGGCATCGGGATCGAACTCGGCGAGTCGCGCGGCATCGCCGGTTTCGATTGCCAGCAGCGAGACCGTCCCCGTCTCACCGCGGATCGCGATCGGCCACCCCCGGCGCAGCGCGTCGATCGCGCGGGCGGCGGCGCGCGGATCGGTCAAAAGTCGAACTCGGTGACGATCGGCACATGGTCCGACGGCTTGAGCCAGCCGCGGCACGGCTCACACACGCGGTGGGCGGTCGCTTTCGCCGCGACATCCCTGCTCGCCCACATATGGTCGAGCCGGCGCCCGCGGTCGGATGCCGCCCAGTCCTTGGCGCGGTAGCTCCACCAGGTGAAGCAGCGTTCGGGCGCGGGGATGAAGTGGCGGCCGAGATCGACCCAGTCGTTCGCCGCCTGAAGCCGGGCCAGCGCCTCCACCTCGATCGGGGTGTGGCTCACCACGCCGAGCAGCTGCTTGTGGCTCCACACGTCGGATTCGAGCGGGGCGATGTTGAAGTCGCCCGTGACGATCACCGGAAGATCGCCCAGTCCTTCGGACCAGCGCGTCATCCGCTCGACGAAATCCAGCTTCTGGCCGAATTTGGGGTTCACCTCACGGTCGGGAATATCGCCGCCCGCCGGAACATAGACATTCTCGAGCCGCACGCCATTAGGCAGGCGCACGCCGACATGCCGCGCCTCGCCATTCGCCTGCCAGTCGAACCGGTCGTCCTCGGTCACCGGCACGCGGCTGACGATCGCGACGCCGTGGTGCATCCGCTGGCCGTGGATGATGATGTGATCATAGCCAAGCGCGCGCAGCGGCGCGTGTGGGAAATCCCCGTCGATCACCTTGGTTTCCTGCAGGCACAATATGTCGGGTCCCTCCTCGCGGAGGAATTGCTCGACGATCTCCATGCGGAAGCGGACGGAGTTGATGTTCCAGGACGCGATCTTCATCGGGGCGGGATGTAGTCGGCTTCGCCGATCGGTACCAGCCCGCTCCCCCACCCGGCCACCCATCAGGATACACTGGCGTGGGTGGCCGGGTGGGGGAGCGGGCTGGTACTGCAGCCCAGCGCAGCGCCCAAAAACGCCAAAGGCCCACGCTCCGGGGGCATGGAGCGAGGGCCGACCTGGCGTTCGTCACGCAGGCGGGACGGGGTGGCTTCGGGCAACAGGGGGAAAAATCCCGAAAGCCCCGTCCGCACTCTGGGTGTTAGCGCGCCGAAGCTGTCGCCAACATGAATGGCGATGTCAGCGGCGGCCGCCGCGGTTCCGCGGGTCGTTCCAGCGGAACGCTCCGTCGCTGACCGGCGCGTTGAACCGCTGGTTCGAGAGACGAACCGTGGTGCGGTTGTTCTGGCTGTCGAGCGCGACCCAGCCCTGAAGCATCAGGCCGCCCGGCGCCGACGCGTTGCGCGCGAACACCATCGTCAGCCGGCCATATTCGGGCCTTTTGGGGTCATGGGCCTCGATGCTGATCACGTCGGAGCTTGCCGTCGGAACCACCTTGGCGAAGCGTGAAATATCCTGATCGGGGTTCAGCAACACGCCCAGCGGCGAATTCTTGACCGGCCAGCGCGACACCTGCTTGACCGAATAGTCGATGAACCACAGCGAGCTTCCGTCGCCGACGATCAGCAGCGGGACGCCCTTTTCATACTGGAAGCGGATCTTGCCGGGCTTCTTGAGCGTGAGCGTGCCGTTGAGGGTTTTTCCCGCGCGATCGGTCTGCGCGAACGCCGCGGTCATGGTCTGCGCCGCGCGCAGATGCTGCTGCACCTGAGCGAGCGTGCCCTGCTGCTGGGCAGCGGCGGGCAAGGTGAGAGGAAGGGTGACGGCGGCCAGAACCGCCAGGGGCCGGATGTTCATGGGTTTGCCAAACATGCCGATGCCCCTGCGGGTTCCGTGTTGAACGGGTTCTGAATGGGACGGTGCCGGCCCGTTCCCCACCTGGCCACCCATCAAGATACACTGAAGCGGGGGACAGGTTGGGAAGCGGCCGGCACCGCAAACAAGAAGCGTCAGGCTTCGCTGCGCGCCTTGACGATCTTGCCCGGGGTGCGCGGCGGCTCACCCTTGGGCAGCGCGTCGACATGTTCCATGCCCTCGGTCACTTCGCCCCAGACGGTGTACTGGCCGTCGAGGAAGGTCGCGTCGTCGAGGCAGATGAAGAACTGCGAATTGGCGCTGTTGGGATCGTTCGTACGCGCCATCGAGCACACGCCGCGGACATGCGGTTCACGGCTGAACTCGGCGGGAAGGTTCGGCTCCTTCGAACCGCTCATGCCGGTGCCGGTGGGGTCGCCGCCCTGCGCCATGAACCCGTCGATCACGCGGTGGAACACGACGTCGTCATAGAAGCCGCTGTCGGCCAGCTTGGTGATCCGCTCGACATGCTTGGGCGCGAGATCGGGGCGCAGCTTGATGTGCACTTCACCGGTGTCGAGCGTCATCACGAGGCGGCTTGGAAGATCGGCCATTAGAAACACAACTCCAAAAAACAAATGCGTCGCGCGTCAACTAGGCACTTGCCGGCGCCGTTGCAAATGGAGCGGCGGCGCGCCCCGGATTGGCAGCGCGATTCGAGCGCGTTAGAGGGGGCGCAGGCGCGAAGCAGGGGAAGGCTCGATGACCGACGAGACCGACACCAACGCGCCCGATTCCGTGACCCGCGAATCGCACGATCATCTGAGCCCCGATTTCGTCCGCAACGTGCTCGACCTGGTCGAGCATGGTGAGGTCGAGGCGGCGCGCGAGATGGTCGAGCCGCTCCATCCCGCGGATATCGCCGATCTGGTCGAGCTGACGCCGGGCGACCAGCGCCACGCGCTGGCGGCCGCGATTTCCGGTCTGATCGACGGCGACGTGCTCGCCGAGATGAACGACTGGGTACGCGACGAGCTGATCGAATCGCTCGACCCGCACGAAGTCGCGGACATCGCCGCCGAGCTCGATACCGATGACGCCGTCGCGATCATTGAGGACATGGAGGAAGAGGATCAGCGCGCGGTGCTGCGTGCCCTTGACCCCGACGACCGCGCCGCGATCGAGGAAGCGCTGTCCTACCCCGAGGAATCCGCCGGCCGCCTGATGCAGCGCGAGCTGATCGCGGTGCCCGAGCATTGGACCGTCGGCGACGTGCTCGACTATCTGCGCGGCGAGGAGGAACTGGCAACCGATTTCTGGGAGATCTTCGTCGTCGATCCCGCGCACAAGCCGGTCGGCACCTGCGCGCTGTCATGGATCCTGCGTACCCCGCGCGCGGTGGCGATGGGTGACGTCATGAAACGCGAGCAGACGCTGATCCCGGTGGGGATGGATCAGGAAGAGGTCGCGCTGATCTTCCAGAAATACGCGCTCATCTCCGCCGCGGTGGTCGACGACAGCGGGCGGCTGGTCGGCATGATCACGGTGGACGACGTGGTCCACATCATCTCCGAGGAAGCGGGCGAGGACGCGCTGTTGCTGTCGGGCGCGGGCGAGGGTGACATCAACGAGCCGGTGGTCGATTCGTACAAGGTGCGCGTACGCTGGCTGATCGCCAATCTCGGCACGGCGATGGTCGCCGCGACGATCATCGGCATGTTCGAAGGCACGATCGCCAAGATGGTGACGCTCGCCGCGCTGATGCCGATCGTCGCGGGAGTCGGCGGCAATGCCGGGACTCAGACGATGGCGGTGACGGTGCGCGCGCTGGCCACCAACCAGCTGACCCAGTCCAATACGCTGCGCGCGATCCGGCGCGAGATTCAGGTGGCGTTGCTCAACGGCGTCACGATCGCTGCGGTGCTGGGCAGCGGCGTCGGTCTCGTCTTCCAGAACGTGCTGCTTGGCGGGGTGATCGCCACTGCGATGCTCGCCAATATCGTCATCGCGGGATGTGCGGGTGTACTTGTACCGCTCACACTGGCGCGGTTCCGCGCCGATCCGGCGGTCGCGTCGTCGGTGTTCGTGACGATGACGACCGATTCGATGGGCTTCCTCGTCTTTCTCGGCCTGGCCAGCGCCAGCGGCCTCACCGGCTAGGCTGACCGGTTGAACCGGCCGTGGTTTGCGCCCAGATGGGACGCGTGCCGCTTCATCTCACCAAGGTCGCTTATGGCTGCGACAGCATCGACTATCTGCGCGAGCGCCTCGCGCTGCGCGCCGCGTATGGCCCGACGGCGTTCCTGACGACCCGATATCTGCCCAAGCGCCATGAGGAGATCGCTTCCGAGGGCGCCGAGGGCGGCTCGCTGTTCTGGATCATCAAGCACCAGCTCGTCGGACGCTCGCCGATCCTGCGCTTCGGCGAGGCCGAGGGCGGGCGCGTGGCGATCCATCTTGCGCCGGAGCTGATTCTGATCCAGCCGCGGCCCAAGCGCGCGCATCAGGGCTGGCGCTATCTCGAGGGTGATGACGCGCCGCCCGATCTCGGGACCGGCGACACGGCGTCACTCCCGCCCGATCTGGCCGGAAAGCTCGCCGAGCTGGGGATCGTCTAGCGCGCCAGCGCCGGAAACGCCGCCCGGAATGCCGCGACCTT
Organism: Sphingomonas sp.; assembly: GCA_035481255.1. Classification (GTDB taxonomy): domain Bacteria; phylum Pseudomonadota; class Alphaproteobacteria; order Sphingomonadales; family Sphingomonadaceae; genus Sphingomonas. Next base: position 10,064 of record DATIGZ010000398.1, read on the forward strand.
GGGCTTGTCCCAGCGCACGATATACGCGTGGTTGGGATTGCGTCGGGCGAAATCCTGATGCGCGGCTTCGGCAAGGTGGAACTGGCCCTGCTCGACCGTGGTCACGATCGGCCGGCCATAGACACCGGCCTTGCCGAGCTGGGCGAGATAGGCCCGCGCCACTCGCGCCTGTCCCGGATTTTGCGGGAAGATCGCCGAGCGATAGCTGGGGCCGACATCCGGGCCCTGGCGGTTAAGCTGGGTCGGATCGTGTGCGACCGCGAAATGGATGCGCAACAGCGTGGCATAGCTCACCGCGCGCGGGTCATAAATGATGCGCACCGCCTCGGCATGGCCGGTGCGTTCGGTGGAAACCTGATCATAGGTGGCGGTCGCCTTGGTGCCGCCGGCATAGCCGCTGGTGACGGCGCGGACGCCCTTCACCTGTTCGAACACCGCCTCGACACCCCAGAAGCATCCGCCCGCCAGCACGGCGACCTGATCGCCTGGGGCGGGCGCGACATCGATGGTGGAGGGGGGGATCGCCACTGCCTTCTCGGCCTTGGCGGGGGTGACCGGCGGGGTGATACCCGCAAAGGACATGAAGCCCAGACTCGCCAGCCCCGCGAGTGCAAGGGCGGCGATCCGCATCAGAAGAAGGGGGTTGCGGCGACTCGCTCGATATTGAGCGCGACCATTCCGATCGCGCCAAGCGAGAAGCCTGCCAGAAAACGCCGCAGAAACTGCGACTTCAGCATCGTCTGCATGGTACACCTGTTGTCTTGGTTGGGGCGGAGATGGGGTCTCCGCCCGTAATTCCAAGCGTAGTTCTACTTGGCCGCGATGAACGCACGCTGGCCGCAACGTTCATCGTTTCGTTCAGGAAACCTCAGCGCAGCGCGGCACAGGCTTCCTGGATGCGGCCGCACGCCTCGGTCAGAATGTCCTCGCTGGTGGCGTAGCTGATGCGCAGCGCCGGCGAGAAGCCGAACGCCCCGCCATGCACCGCGGCGACCTTGGCGTCGTCGAGCAGGTAACCGACCATCGTCTCGTCGGTGTCGATGACGAGGCCCTTGGGCGTGGTCTTGCCGATCAGGTCGCTGAACTCGGGATAGACGTAGAACGCGCCCTCGGGACGCGGGCAGTTCATGCCGTTGATCTGACCCAGCATCGACACGACAAGGTCGCGGCGCTTCTGGAACGCCGCCGCGCGGTCCTTGAGGAACGACTGGTCGCCGTTGAGCGCGGCCACCGACGCGGCCTGCGACACGCTGCACGGGTTGCTGGTCGACTGCGACTGGAGCTTGCCCATCGCCTTGATCAACCACTGCGGTCCGCCGGCATAGCCGATGCGCCAGCCGGTCATGGCATAGGCCTTGGACACCCCGTTCGCGGTCAGCGTGCGGTCGAAGAGGCTCGGGCAAACCTGCGCGATCGTCGCGAATTCGAACCCGTCGTACAGGATGTGCTCGTACATATCGTCGGCATAGATCAGCACATGCGGGTGCCGCTCGAGCACCTCGCCCAGCGCGCGCAGCTCGGCGGCGCTATACGCGGCGCCGGTCGGGTTGGACGGCGAGTTGAGCACGACCCACTTGGTCTTCGCGGTGATCGCGGCCTCGAGCTGCTCGGGCCTGATCTTGTAGTTCGCCTCGGCGCCCGCGGCGATGAACACCGGCTTGCCGCCGGCGAACTCGACCACGTCGGGATAGCTCACCCAATAGGGCGCGGGGATGACGACCTCGTCGCCCGCGTCGATCGTCGCGCAGAACGCGTTGAACAGGGTGTGCTTACCGCCCGAGTTCACGCTGATTTGGTTTTCGGCATAGGTCAGGCCGTTGTCGCGGGCGAACTTGCCGACGATCGCGGCCTTGAGCTCGGGCGTGCCGTCGACGTTGGTGTACTTGGTCACGCCCTTGCGGATCGCCTCGATCGCGGCTTCCTTGACGAAGTCGGGCGTGTCGAAATCGGGCTCCCCGGCGCCCAGGCCAATCACGTCGATGCCCTGCCGTTTCAGCTCGAACACGCGGCTCGTCATCGCGAGCGTGGCGGAGGGCTGGATACGGTTGAGCGCGGCGGAGGTCTGCATGGGCGGTCGCCTGTCTGGGAGGGGAATCGCGCGCCCTATAGGTCCGCCGGTGCCTCCTCCGCAACCGTAACCGCCGAAACCAGTCCGCGCAGTGCGTTGCCGACGAAGAATCCGGCTTCCAGGTCGGCGGGCGTCAGCTCCGCCTCGGCCGCGCGGCCGGTTTCGATCAGCTCCGCGCGCAGCACCCCCGGAAGTGCCCCGCGCGACAGCGGCGGGGTCAGCAGCACGCCGCCGCGCTCCACGAAGATCGAGGTGAAGCTGCCTTCGGTCAGATAACCGTCAGCGTCGGTATAGAGCGTCTCGAACGCGCCGCCGGTACGGGGATAGACGCTGCGGTCGCTGGTCTTGTGGGCAAGGCGGAAGTCGTGCGGCGCAACTTGGCGCGGGATGATCGCGACGCTCACCGGTCCCTCCGGCGCCGCCGGCATCGGCGCGGTGCCGATCGCGACATTGCCGCTGCACGACAACAGCAGCCGCACGCGGGCTGGCGCGCGCAGCCGGAAGGTCGCGGCTTGCAGCTCGTTACGCGCGGCGTGCCGGTCGAACGCAAAGCCCAGCGCCGTCGCGCTCGCCTTCAACCGCGCCAGATGCCGTTCGAGCAGCGGAATCCCCTCCGCCGGGTCGAACGCCATCGTTTCGATCAGGTCCACCTGCCGCTGCCCCCGTGTCAGGAACGCGCCCTTGGCCAGGCACTCGTCCCATTCTTCCCCCGCGCGTGAATCCGCGACCACGCCCGATCCCAGGCCAATGCTCGCGGTTTCACCGGCGTCAGGCAAGTGCAGCGTGCGGATCGCGACGTTGAACGCGGCGTCGCCATTTGCGTCGATCCGTCCGATCGATCCCGTGTACGGCCCGCGCGCGTCTGGCTCGACCGCGCCGATCACCTCCATCGCACGGATCTTGGGCGCGCCGGTGATCGATCCGCACGGGAAGGTCGCCGCCAGCACGTCGCCGATGCTGGTTCCCTCCTCCAGACGCGCCGAAACGGTCGAGACCATCGTGTGCAGCGTCGGATAGGTCTCGACCTTGAACAGCTCGGGTACCCTGACGCTGCCCGGCGCCGCGATTCGCGTCAGATCGTTGCGCATCAGGTCGACGATCATCAAATTCTCGGCGCGCTGCTTGGGGTCGACCGCCAGGTTCGCCTTGGCGGCTTCGTCCTCCTCGGGCGTCGCTCCGCGCGGGGTCGTCCCCTTCATCGGCCGCGCGATCAATTCGCCGTCACGCAATGCGAAGAACAATTCGGGCGAGAAGGACAGCAGCCAGTCCTCGCCCGTCCACACGATCCCGCCATAGCCCGCCGCCGCGCGCGAGCGGATCGCGGCATAGGCGGCCAGCGGATCGCCCAGCACGCGCACCGATGCGCGAAAGCTCAGATTGGCCTGATAGATGTCCCCGGCCTCGATCCAGTCGTGCACGCGGGCGAAAGCGCTATCGTAATCGGCACGGCTGATCCCCGGCCGCGGCCGCCCGATCCACGCCCCCGCCGGGTCGGGCAGCAGCGCGGCGATGTCATCCGCCGCGATCGTCTCGAAATGCTCGAACAGTCCGAGCCACAGCAACGGGGACGAAGCATGGGGGGCGCCCAGCTTCGGCTCGAGCGCATGGCCGGCTTCGTAAGCCAAATAGCCCGCCGCATGCAGTCCGTTCGCCCGCGCCGCATCGAGCGCGCCGAGTGCGTTCCGCACCTCCCCGGGCTTATGCGCGACCACGATTCCGGCCGGATCGCGGTATAGCCGTGCATCCACGCCCCCCGCCCGGGCATCGTCGAGCAGCACGAAGGGGGCCGGTCCAAGCATCGGCCCGCATTGCAATCCCGCGCGCCGCACCGCAACCCTCTGTTGCCGCTCCCCTTCCGCCCGCCTATCTCGCGAGTCGATGAATACGGCTCCCACCCCACCCCTTCGCGCGGCGATCGTGCCGGTCACGCCGCTCCAGCAGAACAGCACCCTGCTCTGGTGCACGCAAACCATGCGCGGCGCCTTCACCGATCCCGGCGGCGATCTCGACCGGCTCAAGGCGGCGGCGAAGCAGCATGGCGTCACGATCGAGAAACTGCTGATCACCCACGGTCATATCGACCATTGCGGTCAGGCGGGCATGCTGGCGAAGGAACTGGGCGTGCCGATCGAGGGGCCGCATGAGGCCGACCGGTTCTGGATCAGCCGCCTCGACGATGACGGCCGTAAATACGGCATCGACGGCAAGCCGTTCGAGCCGGACCGCTGGCTGGTCGACGGCGATACCGTCACCGTCGGCAATCTCACGCTCGACGTCTATCACTGCCCCGGCCACACGCCGGGCCATGTCGTGTTCCATCATGCGCCGTCGAAGCTCGCCATCGTCGGCGACGTGATCTTCCAGGGGTCGATCGGCCGCACCGATTTCCCGATGGGCAATCATCAGGACCTGCTCGACGCGATCACCGGCAAGCTCTGGCCGCTTGGAGGCGACACCGTCTTCGTTCCCGGCCACGGCCAGCCCAGCAATTTCGCGCAGGAACGCCGCACCAATCCCTTCGTCGCGGATTCGGTGCTCGCACGAAATTAAACCGATCGGTTGACAATTGCCGGGGCGAGTCGTAATTCAACCACATGGTTGAACGACTCGACATCACCTTTCACGCCCTCGCCGATCCTACGCGCCGCGGCATGCTCGCGGCTCTCGCGCTCGGCGAGAAATCGATTGGCGAACTCGCCGCCCCGCACGCGATGAGCTTCGCTGGCGCCTCGAAGCACGTTCAGGTGCTCGAACGCGCTGGCCTCGTCGCGCGTCGCAAGGCCGGCCGAACCCAGATCTGCACGCTCCGCCCCGAACCACTCGCCGAAGCCAATCAATGGCTCGAGCAATGGGCTGACTTCTGGAACGCCCGCCTCGACGGGCTGGAAACCCTGCTCCGCAACAAGGAGAATCCCAAATGACCGATGTTCTCGCCGATATGGAAATCCTCGCGCCCGACACGATCCGCATGGTGCGCATCCTCGACGCCGATCCCGCGACGGTGTGGCGCTACCTCACGCAGGCCGAGCTGCGGCGCCAGTGGTTCTCGGGCGGTACCGATGCGAAGGGTGCCGGCGAGACGGTCGAGATGGTGTTCAACCATGACGAGCTTTCCGCCGACAATGTCCCCTATCCCGAGAAATACGCCAAGTGGAAGGGCGCGGTGGGGCGTGAGACGGTGATCGAATATGATCCGCCTCATGTCTTCGCGATCAGCTGGGACGAGGGCGCGGAAGGCACCGCGCGCTTCGAACTGGCCGATGCCCCCGGCGGCAGGACCCGCCTCACCTTGACTCACAGCGGCATCACCGGGCCCGCGCCGATGGCCAATTTCGGCGGTGGCTGGCATTCGCACCTCGCGGTGCTCGAAGGGCTGCTTAGCGGCGATCCGGTACGCGATTTCTGGGCGCTGCACGCGCAGTCGGAGGCGAAGGTCGCGGCGGTGCTGGCGGCGAAGTGAAGCAAATCGCTCCCGCCCTTCGACAAGCTGATCCGGACTCCCTAGATCGGCGCGATGCTGATCCTCGGCCTCGAATCGAGTTGTGACGAAACCGCCGCCGCGCTGGTGACGGGTGACCGCCGCATCCTGTCCCACCGCCTGGCGCGGCAGGATGCGGCGCATCGCCCGTTCGGCGGCGTGGTCCCCGAAATCGCCGCGCGCGCGCATGTCGAGGCGCTGGAGCCGCTGATCGCCGCCGCGTTTGAGGAGGCAGGGGTGACCCTCGCCGATGTCGATGCGGTCGCCGCCACCGCCGGGCCGGGGCTGATTGGCGGGGTCATGGTTGGCCTCGTCACGGGCAAGGCGCTGGCGC
>DATIGZ010000399.1:0-2139 GCA_035481255.1 Sphingomonas sp.
CCTGCGCATCATGATCCGTGCGGGTTCGATCGCGGAGTATGGGAATCGCCCCACGCCTTCGCCGGAAACCCGGCGTGAACACCCCCGCACCGTCTATACCGCGGCCATGGTGGCCGGCGCGCACTATTGCGCGATGTTGCAACCACGGCTCGCCTTTCCCGTACTGACCGCCCGCTTCGCGCTTGCCTATGGCCCGGGCCAGTCGGAAGAATTCCTGCTGCCCGCGTTGCTCCACCGTTGCCTCTCGGACAAGACGACGACGATCCATCAGCCGGACAACCGGCGCGACATGGTGTTCATCGACGACATCGTCGCCGGCCTCCGCGCGATGGCGCAATCGGACCTTCCCGGGGGCACGATCATCAACCTGTCGAGCGGGCATGCGCGGAAGGTGCGCGAGATCGTCGAGCTTGTGCTGCGGGTAACCGGCACGCCGGCCGATCGAGTCTCGATGGAGACGACTGAACGGCCGGGCGCGCGCGTCGACACGGTTTGCGGCGTGCCGGATCTGGCGGCCCTCAATCTGGGCTGGCGCGCCCGCACCTCGCTGGAGGACGGCATCGCCCTCACCGCCCGATCGCTCGTCGAGGTGATCGCATGACGACGCTGGTTTCCGTGATCGTGCCGGCCTTCAACGAGGAAGCCACGGTCGAGCGCGCCTATCACAGCATCGCCGAGGTTTTCAGGGCGCTGCCGGGCTATTCGCTCGAGCTGATCTTCATGGACAATCATTCGACCGACGCGACCTTCCCGATCCTGCGTGAGATCGCCGCCGCCGACCCGCGTGTCCGCGTCGTGCGTTTGTCCCGCAATAACGGCTATCAGCGCTCGCTGCTCGTCGGCTATCAGCGCGCACGCGGTGCCTGTGCCGTTCAGATCGACTGCGACCTTCAGGATCCCCCCGGGCTGATCCCCGAGATGCTCGCGCTTTGGCGGCAGGGGCATCAGGTCGTCTACGGCATCCGCCGCTCATTGCCGGACGGACCCGTCACGGCGCAGCTCCGTAAGATCTTCTATGCGGGGATGCGGGCGCTGAGCGACGACGACCTGCCCCGCGATGCCGGTGAGTTCCGCCTGGTCGATGCCTGCATCCTGATCGAGTTGCGCAAGGTCAACGACACCAGCCCCTATTTGCGCGGGCTCATCAGCGCGATGGGGTTCTCGCAGGTGGGGCTCCCCTATGATCGCGAAGCGCGCGTCGCGGGGCGAAGCAAGTTCCCGCTCAGCAAGATGCTGGGCCTGGCGCTCGACGCGTTGCTCAACCATTCGCTGGTTCCGCTACGGATCGCTTCGATCACCGGGCTGGTGATCGGCATCGGCACCTTCTTGCTGACACTGATATATCTCGCCGGACGGCTGGTGTTCGGCCAGAACTGGCCCGCCGGTTTTGCGACGACGACGATGCTGCTTCTGCTGGGGATCACGCTCAACGCGATCTTCCTCGGCATCATCGGCGAGTATCTCGGACGGATCTTCAGGCAGGTCAAAGCGCGGCCGACACCGATCGTCGAGACCGAGATCGGACACCCCGGCGCGCGCGTGCCACGCCCCTTGGGCAAGGCGGCCGATCAGCGCGCCAAATACAGGCGAACCCGCTCGGCGTCCTCGGCCTTCTTCAATGAAAGCGGAACCGGCTGATAGCCGCGTTCGGTGGCGAACGCCTCCAACGCCGCATCGGTATCGCCCTCCATCCCGGTCAGGATCGCCGCGGGCGGCTGCGCGCTGAGCAGCGAAGGAATTGTGCCGGGCGTAACGAAATAGGCATAGTGGCGCCGTTCGCCCTCCGGCACCCATGGCGCGGCGCGAACCATGAACTGGCCGAGCGCGAAATGCGGATAGATCGGCAGATGGCCCTCCAGCGCGTGGATCGGCGAAAGCGTCGCCACCGGGCCGTCGCCGGCCCGCTGCCTGACACGCGCGGCGATCGCCGCTCCGTCGCGCGCCACCTGCACACCAGTCCATCCACCGGGCTTGGCGAGACCGGTGAGCGCGGGCAGCAGCAGCGGAGCGCCGGTGATCACCGTCAGCGCGAATACCGCCGCCATCACCGGCCTTGCGAGATCCCGGCCCGGCGCGTCGAGTGATCCGAACAACAGGCAGACCAGCACGATGGCGAAGGGCAGCGGCGGGGTGAAATAT
>DATIGZ010000400.1:0-12827 GCA_035481255.1 Sphingomonas sp.
GAGCCGGTTTTCCAGCCCGCGCGGCAAGACGGTGAGGCGCGTCCGCTGATCGGGAGAGAGGTAGGTCGCCTTGCCCGGAGGCATCCAACTGTCCCCCCGCGCCTGCGGAACGGCGACGAACGCCAGCACCACGGCGAACGCGGCGAGCCGGCACGCGATCATCACCCTACCCCGCGTCGCTCAGACCCAGCTGCCAGAGGACGAAGGCATTCTCCTCCGCCGCCTCGTGCAGGCTTTCCCACCGGCCCGACTTGCCGCCATGCCCGGCGCCCATATTGGTCTTGAGCAGCAGGACGTTGTCGTCGGTCTTGGTCGCGCGCAGCCGTGCCGCCCATTTGGCCGGCTCCCAATAGGTGACACGCGGATCGTTGAGGCCGCCCGAGATGAAGATCGGCGGATAGGCCTGCGGCCGGACATTGTCATAGGGCGAATAGCCGCGGATCAGCTCGAACGCTTCCTTGTCGGTGATCGGATTGCCCCATTCGGGCCATTCGCCCGGGGTGAGCGGGAGCGTATCGTCGAGCATGGTGTTGAGCACATCGACGAACGGCACATCGGCGACCACCGCACCCCACAGATCGGGGTCGGAATTGATCACCGCGCCCATCAGCTCGCCGCCCGCCGAACCGCCGGCGATGGCGATGCTGCCCTTATGCGTGAAGCCGCGGTCGATCAGCCCCTTCGCGACGTCGACGAAGTCGTTGAAGGTGTTGACGCGCTTCTTGAGCTTGCCGTCGAGATACCATTGCTGGCCGAGATCATCCCCGCCGCGGATATGCGCGATGGCGAAAGCGACGCCGCGGTCGAGGAACGACATGCGCGATGTCGAGAAACCCGGCGGGATCGCGATCCCGTACGCGCCATAGGCATAGAGATAGACCTTCCCCGTGCCGTCGCGCGGAAAGTCCCTGGGATAGACGATCGAGCAGGGAACCTCAGTCCCGTCACGCGCGACGATCTTGAGGCGCTCGCTCGCGTATTTCGCTGCGTCATAGCCCGAGGGGATGATCTGGACTTTCCGGACCTCAAGTTCGCCGGTGGCGACGTGATAGTCATAGACGGTGCCGGGCGTGACCATCGATTCATAACCGATGCGCAGCACGTCCATCGCATATTCGGGATTGTCGCCGAGCGAGGCGACATAGCTCGCCTCGGGGAAGACGATGCGCTTGCCTTCGCCGCCGGCATAGCGGTGCAGTTCGATCTGATCGAGGCCGTCCTCGCGCCCCTCGACGATGAAGAAGTCGGCGAAGGTGGTGACCCCGGTCATGTAGAAATGCGGCGAGGGCGCAATCCGTTCGACCCACTCGCCCGGCGCATCGATGCTGGCGGTGCACAGCCGGAAATTGGTGTGCGTATCGTTGGTGTGGATGAAGAGCATGCCGTCATGCTCCTCGACATCGTACTCGCGGCCTTCCTTGCGCGGGGCGACGAGGATCGGTTCCGCGAAGGGATCGTTCGCGGGGAGCAGGCGTACTTCGCTGGTGACATGGTCGCCGGTCGAGATGACGATCCACTTGCGCGACTGGGTTTCGCCGACGCCGACGCGATAGCCCTCGTCATCCTCGTGATAGAGCTCGACGTCCCCGGCCGGATCGCTGCCGAGCCGGTGATAGCGGGCATTGTCGGTGCGCCACTGGTCGTTGGCGAGGCCATAGAGGAAGCCGGCGTCGTCGGCGGTCCAGACGATGTCGGAGAGCATCCCGGGAATCTCGTCGGGCAGATGCTCGCCGGTCTCCAGATCCTTGACCTTGACGAGGAAACGCTCCGAGCCGTTGTCGTCATAGGCATAGGCCAGCCAGCGTCCGTTGTTCGACACCGAGAACCCGCCGAGGCGGAAATATTCCTTGCCCTTGGCCAGCGCCGGTTCGTCGAGGATCAGGCTGTCCTCGCCCCCCGCCACGGGCTTGCGCCACCAGCGGCGATACTCTCCGCCCTGCTCGAAATCGGTCCAGTAGAGCCAGTCGCCGTCCTTCTGGGGAACGGTGGCGTCGTCTTCCTTGATGCGGCTGCGCATCTCCGCGAACAGCGTGTCGGCGAGCGGCTTGAGCGGCTTCATCACCGCTTCGTAATAGGCATTCTCTTCCTTGAGATAGCCGAGCACTTCTTCGCTGGTGACGTTGGGATAGCCCGGATCGCGCAGCCAGTTCCACGGATCGTCGATCGTCACGCCATGACGTTCGAAGCTGTGGGGACGGGTGGCGGCGATTGGAGGCTTGGGAAGATCGGTCATGGCACGGCCTTAGCGGAGCAAGCGCACGTCGCGAAAGCCCCTCACCCTTCGCGAATGAACCGGATCAGCTGGGCCACCGCCAGCATGACCAGCAGAAAAGCGCCCGGCCCCGGCGGAGGCCAGGAACCCCAAACGATACGCGGCACCAGGAAGGCGAATACGCTCAGCACGAAAGCGATGACCGCCCATTGCAGCAGATAGGCAAGAGCGGTGCGGCGGCGCGAAACCGGCGGCGGACCTGCCTCCGCCACCCCGCCCCGCGCATGCTGCGACAAGCGCTCCCAAACGCGGGTAGCCACCGTCAACCGGCCGGCATCGCCAAAATTCAGGCGGACGGCGGGCGTAAACAGCTCTTTGGCCGGCTCGGGCCGGATACGCTCCCAAGGGACCAGGAATGGCGACTGAAACGGGCCGAGCGGGCGCCAGATTGCGACACGCAGTCCGGCCGTGGTCGCGGTCAATGTGAGGCACCCGCCGAAATTTGCGCCCCCCATAAACTGGCCCATCCTGCCCGACTGCCAGCGAAGCTTGAGCAAGCTGGCGGAATCGCGATCGGGAAAGCGATCTCGCAACGCGTTCCAGCCCGACAGGACGCCGATCATCGTCGTGGCGAACAGCCAGATGCCGACAAAGAAGAAGGGGAAGAGAAACGGAAGCCAGACCGGGATCTCAGTTTCCTGCATGCGCCAAGCCTAGCCGAACGTTTCGGTCGCGCAACCCGGAGCACATCGCGTCAATTACCCGCCACGCGCACTTGCCGCGAACGTAAGCTCTGCGCCATCATGGCCGAAACGAACGGGAGCGGGCGGATGAAGCGGGCGATGATGGCGAGTGCGGTGCTGTTGGCGCTCGCGGGAACGGCGCAGGCACAGCGCTACGAAGCGACGATCGTGCGGACGGCGCATGGCATCCCGCATATCAACGCGAAGGACTGGCGAGGAGCGGGCTATGGCGTCGGCTATGCCTATGCTCAGGACAATCTGTGCATGATCGCCGAGGAGTTCGCGACGGTGGCGGGGGAACGGTCGCTGCATTTCGGGCCGGCCAACCGCGCGACGTTGGGCTTCCAGCCGGTCGACAACCTCACTTCCGACCTGTTCTTCCGCAGCGCGATCGATCTGCCCGCGCTGCGTAAGGGCGTGCGGGCACAAGGGCGTGAGGCGCTGGAGGTCGTGCAGGGCTATGTCGCGGGCTATAACCGCTATCTGCGGGATATCGGGCCGCAGGGTGTGCCCGAAGCGTGCCGGGGAAAACCGTGGGTGCGGCCGATCACGGCGGACGACACACTGCGATTGAACGAGAAGCAGATGCTGTTGGCAAGCTCGCTCGCGCTGGCTCCCGGCATCGCCAATGCGGTGCCGCCGGGCGCCGCGAAGCCCGCCGCGCTGAGCAATGCCGTGCTGCCCGATTTCGACCGGCTCGAGATCGCGAGCAATGGCTGGGCATTCGGCGGGGACGTGACCGCGGACGGAAAGGGGCTGCTGGTCGGCAATCCGCATTTCCCGTGGCACGGGCCGAGCCGCTTTTGGGAAATGCACGTCACCATCCCGGGTAAGGTCGATGTGGCGGGCGTGGGGATCGCGGGAACCCCCTTCCCCACTTTGGGCTTCAACCGCGATATCGCCTGGACGCATACGGTGACTGCGGCGCGGCACTTCACCCTCTACCAGCTCGCGCTCGATCCCGCTGATCCGACCGCCTACCTCGTCGACGGCAAGTCGGAGAAGATGACCGCCCGGACCATCAGCGTGCCCATGCCGGACGGTGCGAAGCCGGTCGAGCGGACGCTATATTCAACACGCTTCGGACCAGTGGTCGTGCTTCCTCAAGCCATGGTCAACTGGACCGGGAAGATGGCGTTCGCGATGCGCGACGCCAACAATGGGAACCAGCGCGGCGCGGGCACCTGGCTGCGTATCGCGCGGGCGCGCAACGTCGGCGAGGTGCGCGACGCGGTGACGGAGAGTCTGGGCATTCCGTGGGTCAACACGATCGCGGCCGACCGGCATGGCGACGCGCTGCACGCCGATGTGACCGCGGTGCCCAATGTCTCCGCGGCGAAGATCAAGGCGTGCGCGACGCCGCTGTCGCCCGCGGTGGCGCGCGCGGCGGTGCTGCTCGACGGGTCGAAATCGGCCTGCGCGTGGGACGAGACGGCGGGGACCGCGGTACCGGGGCTGATGCCGGCCAGCGATCAGGCGATCTACCAGCGGCGCGATTACGTCGCGAACATGAACGACAGCTACTGGCTGAGCAATCCGCGCGTGCCCCACGCGCCGCTGTCGCCGATTCTGGGCGCCGCCGAGCAGCAGGTGAGCCTGCGCACGCGATCGGGCTTCATCGAGACCGATACGCTGATCGCGGGAGGCAAGGTCGATCACAAGCGCGCGCAGGACATGGCCTTCGCCAACAAGAGCCTGGCCGCCGATCTTGCGCTGAAACCCCTGCTAACGCTGTGCGCGGGTAACGCCGAGGTGGCCGAGGCTTGCGCGGCGCTGGGCAAATGGGACGGGCGCTTCGAGAATGACAGCCGCGCGGCGTGGCTGTTCGACCGCTTCTGGATGAAGGCGCGGAGCGTGCCGGGGATCTGGGCGGTGCCGTTCGACGTGAAGGATCCGCTCCACACGCCACGCGATTTCGTGACCGCCGGCGACACGGGAGCGAAGCTGATCGCCACGCTCAAAGCCGCCGCCGAAGAAGTGGCCAAGGCGGGCGTTGCGCTCGATGCGCGCTGGGGCGACGTGCAATATGCCCAGCGCGGCAACGAACGGATTCCCGTGCATGGCGGCGACGGACAGCTGGGCGTGCTCAACGTCCAGATATCCGACCCGGCGCCCGGCGGCGTCAGCCCGCGGCACGGATCGAGCTATGTGCAGGTGGTCGGCTTCGACGCCACCGGGCCTGTCGCGAACACGGTGCTGAGCTACTCGCAGTCGCCCGATCCGGCATCGCCCTGGTATGGCGACCAGACCCGGCTCTACGCGAAGAAGGCGTGGGTCCGCTTCCCCTTCACCCCCGCGCAGATCGAGGCGGCGAAGGTCGGGGAAGCGGTGACGATCCGGGAATAGGAAGTCCCAATATCTGGCCGTCTTCCCGCGCAGGCGGGAATGACGATGGAGAGTGACGGCGGCGCTAGGCCGCCTCGAGGTCGAGCAACATGCGCTTGGCCTCGAGTCCGCCGGCGAAACCGGTGAGCCTGCCGTTGGTGCCGATCACGCGGTGGCAGGGCGCGATGATCGAGACCGGGTTGCGGCCGTTGGCGGCACCGACCGCGCGGCTGGCGGTCGGGCGGCCGATCTGGCGCGCGATCTGCACATAGCTGCGCGTCTCGCCGAACGGGATGGTGAGCAGCGCCTGCCACACGCTGCGCTGGAAGTCGGTGCCGCGAAAATCGAGCGGCACGTCGAAGGCGCGCAGCTTGCCCGCGAAATAGGCGTCGACCTGCGCGGCGGCGTGAACGAGGATCGGGTGTTTGGAATCCTCGACCGTCGGGCCGAGCGGCACGCGGCCGGGCCGCTCGTTCGGCCAGAGGATAGCGACGAGCCCCGTGTCGCTGGCGACCAGACGCAGCGTGCCGACGGGCGAAGCGATGTCCTTGTGAGCGAGGGTCATGCGAAGTCTCCTGCGGTTATGCTCCGCAAGATAGGCGCCGCGCAATCACTCCGCTTCCCGCGCCTTGCGGGCAAAGCGGTCAGTGACCCGCGATCACCCCGCCCATGCCGAGCCGTTTGCCGCGGGTGATGATCACGCGGTCACCGAGCTTGGCCTGCGCGAAGATGAGCTTGGCGAAGGGCAAGGGCACCCCGATGCAGCCATGCGTCGCGGCGCCCATCTCGACCTCCGACGCGTGGATCGCGACGCCATCATTGGTCAGGCGCATCATATACGGCATCGGCGCGCCGTAGAGGTTCGAGATGTGGTGCACCTTCTTCTGCGTGATCTTGTGCACGCCCAGCGGAGTCGGCTTCTCGTCCGCTCCGTATAGAATGGCGGTCGCGCCGATCTCATACCCGTCGCGGAACACCGACATCGTCTCGGCCTCCAGATCGATCGTGATCGTGAGCGGTCCGTCCGCCGGAATCCCCTCGGCATCCCAATAATATTCGCCGAAGCGGATCGGGCCGGGAATGTCGAGGATGCGCTTGACGACGAGCTGGGGCTCGGGCGCGGGTGCGGGCTTGGCCGGCGCCGGCTTTGCAGCCGGCCTGGGCGCGGCGGCAGGCTTTGCCGGAGCGGGCGCCGGCGCCTTGGCGGGAACCAGCGCAGCAGCACCCATCGCGGCGGCCACACCGCCGACGAGAACCCCGGTCCTGATCGCCCATCCGCTCCAACGCACTTGCCCGACTCCCTGAAACTGTCCCGCCATGATCCGCCATTCGAGCCACAGGTGCCACCCCCGATTTGGCGGCGTTCCATGCTGGCACAGGGCGGGAGGGCGTTAACTTGCCCGCCCGGCCCCTTCCAAAAGCCGCGCGATCGGCCTAGCCATCGGCCATTGCCCGGACGGCTTCACAGGCGGGGATACCGCCCCCAAATTGGGAAGACGGAGCCGCCGGATCACGCGCTTTTGAGGAACACCCCATGTCCACCTATGCCGATCGTCTGAACGCGCTGCGTGCGCAGCTCAAGCGCGAGCAGCTCGACGGGTTCGTCGTGCCGCTGACCGACGAGCATATGAGCGAATATGTCGGCGCCTATGCGCAGCGGCTGGGCTGGCTGACCGGGTTTCAGGGCAGCGCGGGCAGCGCGGTGGTGCTGCCGGAGGCCGCGGCGATCTTCACCGACGGGCGCTACACGCTGCAGGTGCGCCAGCAGGTCGACGGCGCGCATTGGGAATATGTCCCGGTGCCGCAGGTGAGCATCGCGAGCTGGCTGGGCGAACATGCCCCGCAGGGCGGGCGGATCGGCTATGATCCGTGGCTGCACACGCGCGGCTGGGTCGAGGAAGCGCGCAAGGCGCTGGCCGAGAAGGGCGCCGAGCTGGTCGCGGTGGAACGCAACCCGATCGACGCCGTGTGGGACGACCAGCCGCTCCCGTCCGATGCCCGGCTCGCCGTGCAGAATGACGAGACCGCCGGGCAATCCAGCGCCGCCAAGCGCGCCGGGATCGCCGACTGGCTGGCCGAGCGCAAGGCCGACGCGGTGGTCCTGTCCGCGCTCGATTCGATCGCCTGGGCGTTCAACGTGCGCGGCAAGGATGTGAGCCATACGCCGGTCGCGCTCGCCTATGCCATCGTCAATTCGGACGGCACCGCCGATCTGTTCGTCGCGAAGGACAAGGTCGGCGAGGACGTCGCCAAGCATCTGGGCAATGCGGTGCGCGTACATGACCGCTCGGCCTTCGCCCCGGCGCTCGCGCAGTTCGCGGGCAAGCGCGTCGCGGCCGACCCGGCGGGATCGGTGGCGGCGATCTTCGACGCGCTCGAGGCCGGCGGGGCCAGGGTGCTTGCCGTGCGCGATCCGGTCGTGCTGGCCAAGGCGATCAAGAACGAGGCCGAGATTTCCGGACACCGCGCGGCGCAGGCGCGCGACGGCGCGGCGCTGGCGCGGTTCCTGAAATGGGCCGAGGCCGAAATGCCCAAGGGCGGGGTGACCGAGATTTCGGCGGCCGCGCGCTTGCAGGCGTTCCGTGAGGAGACCGGGCTGCTCAAGGATCTGTCGTTCGACACGATTTCGGGCACCGGCGCGAACGGCGCGATCCCGCATTACAAGGTCACCGAGGAATCAAGCCTGCCGATCGAGGATGGCCAGCTCTACCTCGTCGATTCGGGCGGCCAGTATGAGGACGGCACCACCGACGTGACCCGCGTGATCCCGGTCGGCGAGCCGACGCAGGAAATGCGGGATCGCTTCACCCGGGTGCTCAAGGGCCACATCGCAATCGCCACCGCGATCTTCCCCGCCGGCACCACCGGCGGACAGATCGACGCCTTTGCCCGCCGTCCGCTGTGGGAAGTTGGCTGCGACTATGGCCATGGCACCGGCCATGGCGTCGGCGCCTATCTGTCGGTGCATGAAGGGCCGCAGCGCATCGCCGCGCCCAACTATCCCGGCGGCGGGCCCGCCGAACCGCTGCGCGCGGGCATGTTCCTGTCGAACGAGCCGGGCTATTATAAGACCGGCGAGTTCGGCATCCGCATCGAGAATCTGGTTCTGGTGATCGACAAGGACATTCCCGGCGCCGAATCGCCGATGCTCGGCTTCGAGACGCTGACCTTCGCGCCGATCGAGCGCGACCTGATCGAGCCGGGGTTGCTGAGCGAGGATGAACGCCGCTGGCTCGACGCGTATCACGCAAAGGTGCTGGAACTGCTCGGCCCGCAGCTGTCGCCCGAGGAGCGGGTATGGCTGGAGGCGAAGTGCCGCCCGATTACGGCAAGGTGATCGGCTGACCGCGCGTCCCCCGGCTCCGTGCCGGGGACGCGGGATTTAATCGGACGGCCCGTCCTTCGGTTCGGGTGCGGTCCGCACCTCATCCCCAACCGCGCGCGCCTGCGCCTTGCGCTTGCGCAGATTCTCACGGAGCGCGGCGGCGAGGCGGGCCTTCTTTTCGGCGTCGTTCATGGCGAGGTGCGATAAACCCGCCGCGTCCGCCTTGACAACAGGCTGGCCCTGCGCAAAAGGGCCGCTCCCGCGCGGGGTCGGACACGCCGCCCGCGCCGAGTGCTGCCGTAGCTCAGTGGTAGAGCGCATCCTTGGTAAGGCTGAGGTCGTGAGTTCAATCCTCACCGGCAGCACCATTTTTCCTTCCGCCTGACGTCGCGGGACCGGCCTAGCCGGTCCCCGCCGCGCGGCTGGTTTCATTCGAGCGGATCGACCGCAACGCGATCCCGCCACGCCGCCAGACCCAGAGCGGTACCCGCAACACATGGTAGAGGAACCAGAACCGGCGTGGCAGCGGCACCGCCAGCCGGTCGGCGGCGCAGGTCCATTTCGCCCTGAGCTCGGACAGGAACGGCCGCCAGCCGGGCGCCACCGTCAGATGCGAGAGCAGGGTACGGAAACCGGGCATGGTATAGGTCGACACCTCCCGCTCGCCCCCGCCATAGGTCAGCGCAGCGCGCGCGGTGGCGACGAGACGCCGGGTCGCGCGATCCGCGCGCAACTCCGCGAGCAGGCCTTCGGGCAGCACGGTGCCGAGCAGATCGTGGCAAAGCAGGAAGCCGACCGCGGCGGCGCGCCCGGCCTCAAGGCTCTGCAATTGCCGGTAGAGCGGTTCCATGTCCTCGACCGGATAGTGCGACAGCAACGCGGCGACATCGGCGAGCCATTTGAGCCGCGACCAGGCGTGCCGCGTGCCATGCACCAGCAGATAGGCGAGCAGCGGCGCATCCTCGAGCGTGCGCAGCGCGCGTCCGCCGATCAGCACGGCACGCGCGGGCGAAAGCGCGCCGATGCCGGGCAGCAGATGCGGATTGTCGACCAGCTTCCAGTGCAGCTCGACCGCGACCCGCGTTTCGGGATGGACGAAAATGCACTCCTTATCGAGGCCCAGGAAGAGCTGGAATCTGTCCGCATCGAGCCCCGCGGGCTCGACCAGCGCATACCCCCGGCTTTCGAGGATCGCACGACCCCGCGCGGCGGCTTCGGGCGTGGTCAGCAGATCGATGTCCCACGACCATTTGAGGCCGGGGTCGCCATAAGCCAGCATTGCCAGCGACGCGCCCTTCATGAGCAATGCGGGACAATCCGCGGCGTCGAACGCCGCCTGCAGAAGCGCCGATTCGCGTGCGAGGGTAAGCGCCGACATGCGCGCTTGCTGCGCCGTCGCGGTCAGCCGCCGCCCGAACGCATCGGGCAGCGCGACGCGCGCATCGGCCAGCCCGTCCTGCACCTGGGCATAGACGCGGTGGCGGCGGGTGACGCGCTCGACGCGATCCCAGTCGACCGGGGCGGCAGCGGCGGCACGCACCGCTTCGGCGCGCGCGCCGCCTCTGGGCCAGCGGCAGCACGCGGCAACGAGCCGGAATTCGTTCGTGAGCGCGGCGGTCATGGGTCCCCGAATGTGAAGCCATGCCAGCCTAGCGCCAACAACTTCGCACCGTAAGCGCTTCATTTGGCTCGCCCCGCCGCGCGCCGTGCAGGCGCCCGCCTTGCCTGCGCGGCCGGCAGCGGTTAAGATGCGAACAATTCTTGCACACCCTCTCGTTTTTAAAACGAAACGAATCGTGCAGGAGCCAGGATCGGGCGTGACAATGACCGTCCCGAAGCGGGGTAAAAGGGGAAAGCAATGATCGAGCGTATGGAAGACAAGCAGCCGAAGTCTGAGCGTCTGACCTGGGTCGAGCCCGAAATCTCGACGCTGGCGATTGAGGAAACCGCAGGCGTCAACGGGGTTGGCAGCGACGGCAATCCTGCGAACGTGGACTGCACCCGCTCCTGATCGGCGCGGGATCCCGGCGGCACGGACGCTGCCGGGTCAGCTAGATAATGCAATCAAATCAGTGGGGGCTCCCGGAAGTTCGACTTCCGCGAGCCTGCGCTGTTGCGCGTCGAGGAAAATCACGCTCCCGGCGAGGTCCGTGCGCTGCTGTCGCGGGCCGAACAGCGATGTGCCGACGATCAGGCCATCGCGCCCGAATGCAAGACCGCGAGTCATGCGATCGCTCACCCGGACCGGCGGACCGGCTGAGTTCAGCACTTCACCGCCCAGCGAGCCGCAATGCCAGAGCACGCCTTCATGATCCTCGAGGATGTCGTGACAGCAATGGCCCGGCAGCGTCTCGCGCGCCAGCACCTGTCCGTCATCGTCGAGCCAGGCGAGCTCGCTCGGCTGGCGCGGAGTTGAGGTGCCGTTGTGCAAGAGGATCGCCGTCCGGCCGCGCACGCGGGCAATCGAATTGATGTGATGGTAGCCGGTCGCATCCTCACGCGAGGCGGGCGGAAACGGGTGATGCTCGCCGCGCGGCACGCCATCCGGCGAGAAGATGCGGATCGCCTGATGGGCGGTATCGACCACATGAATGAGGCCGTCGATCACAGCGATCTGATGACATTGGTTGTCGAGGCCGCGCGCGATCACCCGCGTCCGCACGATCCGGCCCGCTTCCAGCGTCAGGCGGACGAGGCGCCCGCGGCGCGACGTCCGGTTTGGGGTATCGCATGCTTCGAAAAGGAAGAGCGAATCGCCGTGCAGCCGCAGACCGAAGAAAAAGCCGAAGGCGATTCGCCTGGAGCCCTGCCGGTCGACGGCAAACAGCCCGTTGCGGCTCGCCGCGAGACATTCATAGCCGCGCAGATCGGGATCGCAGATCCGCACCTTGCCGGTCGCATAGGCCTGTCCCGCCAACGCGGCGCGGATCGAGCGTTCGCTTGCCAAGTCATCCAGCATGGTCGACGGGGTAACCGCCGCGATGGGGCAGTCAACCGGGTATGAACGGCCGCACGGGAATCTACGGCCTCTTCAACCTTGACGGCGCACCGCTCGAACCGAGCGACGCGGCGATCCTCGCACTGCCGGTCGATCTTGATGCGAGGGCCTGCGCCAGCGTGCATGCCGTCGACCTTGCCGACCCCGGCGCCGTCCAGACGGACCGGACGGGCGATGCGGTGACGGTGCTGCTGGGCCGGATGGGCGACGTCGCGGCGCTCGCCGCCCGGCTCGGCATGGACGCGCGGACGCCCGGGGCCACATTGGCGCGCGAGGCGTTGCGCCGCTTTGGCCCGGACATCCGCCACATCGTCGCGGGCGAATGGACGCTGCTCCATCAGGAGCAGGGTTGCGTGACCCTCGCCTCCTCGCTCGCGATGCGCGACCGGCTGCTCTACGCGCACAAGGGCACGCGCCTTGCGCTCGGCCCGGACCTGCGCCAGCTGAGCCGGTTGAGCTGGGTGTGCGGCGACCTCGACGACACCGGCCTGCTCTTCGCGCTGGGCCGGCAGGATCTGCGTGCAGCGATGGGAGACCGCACGGTTCTGGCCGATGTCCGCGCGCTCGACCCCGGCGGCCATGTCAGCTTCCGCACCAGCCACCGTAGGGCCGCTCCGCGAGCGCTTCCGGCGCGGGCGCCGAGCTGGCGCGGGGGCTTTGAAGATGCAATGGAGCAGGGACAGGCGCTGCTGGAACAGAGCGTTCGCGAACAGATGTGGAGCGACCGCATCGGGTGCTTGCTGAGCGGCGGACTCGATTCCTCCACGCTTGCCTGGCTGGTGGCGCGCAACCGGCAACCACAAACGACCATACGCTGCCTCACTTCCACCGCGCCGCCCGGCAGCGGACTTGCCGACGAGACGCCCGCGGCCGGCATCGTCGCCAGCCATCTGGGGCTGCCAATGGACCCGATCGTCCCCGATGAGCCGGCAAGCGCCTATCGCCCGACCACGGCGCTGCTACGAGAGTCGAATGGCCCCGCGCTTGGGCCGCGTCACTATCTCTACGATGCGTTCGCCGCGCACAGCACCGCGCTTCGCATCCCGCTGCTCTTCGACGGTCAGTTCGGCGAATACACCTTCACCTACCCATTCGCGCTCTGGTCGCTCCGGGAGCGTGCTCGCGACGCGGTTCGGCGCCTGCGCGCATATCGCGAGGGAATCGGCACCCCCGCCCCGGAACAGCATTTTCACGTCTTCATCCCCCGGCAGCGTCTCACGGCGG
>DATIGZ010000401.1:0-6245 GCA_035481255.1 Sphingomonas sp.
CAGCCGGCGCGCCGCGCCGCCTCGAGCGCACCGATCAGGAACTGGCTGAGATAGCCCGCCGAGGGGTTGGCATAGAGCAGACCGATCTGCGCCGCCCCGCCCGCCGCGAGCGAACGCGCCGCGGCGTTGGGGCGGTAATTGAGCTGCTCGACCGCGGCGAGCACGGCCTTGCGCGTGTCCTCGCGGACATTGGTGCCGCCGTTCATGACGCGCGAAACGGTCATCGCTGAGACGCCGGCGGCGCGCGCCACGTCCTGCACGGTCACGCCGCCCAAGGTCCTTCGAGTCGAACGGCTCATCAAAATCTCCCGCGCACGGGATATGGGGGGGATGCGCACAATGCAATCGCACGGCGGGCGCGGTTTATTCCCGCGGCTTTCGGAACCGGGACACAGCCTGGCGCTTTGCACCTGTATCAATCAGGAGATCATGTCATGGCGGAACCGGAGTTCACGGACGCGATCGCGTTGCTCAAGGCCGATCACCGCAAAGTGGAAGGCCTGTTCGAACAGTTTGAAAAGGCTGGCGGATCAGCCGCGAAGGCGAAGATCGCGCAGCAAATTTGCAACGAGCTCAAGATCCACACCACGATCGAGGAGGAGATTCTCTACCCGGCCTTGCGCGGCAAGATCGACGACGATCTGCTCGATGAGGCCTATGTCGAACATGACGGGGCCAAGGTGCTGATCAACGATATCGCGGCGGGCAGTCCGGGCGATGATTTCTACGATGCCAAGGTCATGGTGCTGTCCGAGGAGATCAAGCATCACGTTCATGAGGAGGAGATGCCGGTCGAGGGCATGTTCGCCCAGTGCCGCAAGACCGATGTCGATCTGGTCGCGCTGCGCGACGCGATGGCGGCACGCAAGCAGGAACTGGTGGAGCAGGCGGAAAGCACTGGCCTCCCCCCGGCAGAGCCGCGCGCGGTGAAGCTTCAGCCGGCCTGACCGGCCGCGGCGGGCGGGGCAGTGGAGAATACCATGACCAATCTTGTCGAACCGCCCGTCCGTGACATTGCCGACGCGCATACCGAGAAACCGTCGCTCGCCGGACGAAAGGCGATCGTCACGGGCGGTACCACCGGGATCGGCCGGGCGATCGCCGTGCTGCTCGCGTCCGAAGGTGCGAAGGTCTTTGTTTGCGGCCGCACGCCCGCGCATCTCGACGATGCGCTGGAGCGGATCCGCGGAGTGGGCGAAGGCGACGGGGTCAATGCCGACCTCGCTCAGCGGGCGGATCTTGAGCGCTTCTTCGAAGCGGCGGACGCATATCTCGGCGGGCTCGATATCGCGGTGATCAATGCCGCCGTCCCCGCCGAGGCGATCGGCGAGACGGAGAAGGACGATCTCGACTATCAAATCGCGGTGGACTTCACCTCCTATCTCACGTCGACCAAGGCAGCGCTCGACCGGATGAGGAAGGGCAGCGACCTGATCCTGATCGGATCAATGTCGGCAGTGTCGCAGGGGCCGGGATCATCAATCTATGTCGCGGCCAAGGCGGGTATCCAGGGCTTTGCGCATTCGCTGCGGCAGGAAGTGGGGGAAAAGGACATCAAGGTCGGGCTGATCGAACCCGGCTTTACCGGCGCCGATTTCCAGTATCCTGAATTCCCGCCCGAAAAGCAGCGCGATCTGATCGGTAAGGGGCAGATGCTGCGTGCCGAGGACATCGCCGCCGCAGTGCACTTCATGCTCGCCCAGCCGCGCCGAACCGCCGTGTCGCTGATCCGGGTCGAGACGCGGCGGGAGCATCCGTGAGTCGCTTTTCGATCGACCGGCTGGTGTTCGGCCCGGCGGATGTCGATCTGACGCGGTCGCCGCTGGCGGGTCATTTTGATGCGGAGACCTATGTGCTCGGGGCGTTCAATCCCGGCCTGACGCGGCTGCCCAACGGCAATCTGCTGCTGATGGTGCGTGTCGCCGAGGCGCTGCGCGAGCCGGTACGCGACGGCAAGGTGCATGCGATCCGCTGGCACGACGGCGCCTATATTCTCGACGGCTGGCCGTTGGAACTCGCGGACACCTCGGATCCGCGAAAGTTCATGCTGCACGGGGGCGGATGGCGGATCATGGCCTTGACCTCCTTGTCCTGGTTGCTGCCGGTGGAGCTGACGCCCGAGGGGCTGGACGTGATCGCGGTGCATTACGACAAGGCGATCGCGCCGCACGGCGGTTTCCAATGCTACGGCGTGGAGGATGCGCGGATCAGCAGGGTCGACGACGAATGGCTGATGACGACCTGTTCGGTCAGCCCCGAGCGGCACTCGACCACGCTTTACGCATCGGACAACGGTATCGACTGGCGGTTCGAGGGTATCGTGCTCGATCACCAGAACAAGGACATGCTGATCTTCGAAGGCAAGCCCGGCGGGCGGTACTGGGCACAGACGAGGCCGCTGGGCGACCTCTATTTCGCCTATCCTCCGGGCAGCGAATGGCGTGCAGGGCCGTCGATCAACCTCGCGACCTCGCCCGACGGTCGGCACTGGAAACCACATCTCAACCCCGGCATCCGCCCGCATGCCGGCACCGTCGCCACGGCACGGATCGGTGGAGGAACGCCCCCGATCCTGACCGATAAGGGCTGGCTGACGCTGTGGCACGGGGTCGAGCCCAAGGAGGTAGTCGGCATCTACCGCACCTATTGGTCGCTGCTCGATCGCGATGATCCTTCGATCACGCTGCACACCGAGCATGCCCCGCTGCTTGAGGCGAGCTCCGAGCTGACCGCGCCGCTGGCCGACCGCATGTATATCCACGACGTGGTGTTCACGACCGGGATCGCCGACGCGGGCGACCACTATGTCGTCGCGTCGGGCGAGGCGGACCTTGCCTGCCGGATCACGCATATCCCGAAGCGTGTGTTCGTCTAGGGCGCCTTGGCCTGCCATTTCCGGTACGCGGCGATCGCCTTGGCGGGGCCGGTGCCGACCCAGTTATAGCCGTCGCGTCGTTCAGGAATCAGCTCGTTGACGTCGCTCAGGATTCGGCGATCGCGGTCGCCATAGATCGGGGTCTGGTGGTCGAGGCTGTAGAAGCGTGCCCAGAGCGGACCCGCGCCCGGCATCGCGACAAGGCGGCGACCGGGCTTGGGTGTCCAGCCGATGTCGCTCAGCGCATGCGCCTCGAGCCAGACGATGCCGTCCCGCACCGCCGCCATCAGCTCGGGCGAGCGGTCGGGCTGCTTCATCAGGAACATCAGCAGGTCGGCGCTTTCCTCGCTCGCCAGCGACTTCGGCTCGAAGTTGCGCGCGCCGGTAGGAGCGAGGGTGAGCGCGTCATGCTGCTGGCCCCAGATGGTGCGCTTACCGTCGATCACCACCTGTCCGCGCAGAATCGCGTCGCGGGCCTTGGTTGCCGCGACGGCCGCTTCGCTCGCGAGCGAAGCCGGGACAAAGGCGAAGTCGCCCTTGCGCGCGCCGGTGTCGAGCATCAGTTGCGCGGCACGCGAGACGGCATCGTCGTTGAAGGTGACCGCGTCGTGATAGCCGCCCTGCAACGGGTAGATTTGCGGCCATCCCCCGTTGGGATATTGCGCGCCAAGCAGATAGCGCAGCCCCTTCGCCGCCGCCGCGCGATAGGGTTCACCGTCCTTGCCCGGCAGTGCCGCCTGCACACGGGCGAGGAAGCGGATCTCGGCAACCGTCGCGTTGTTGTCGAGCGTGCCGACATAGCGCCAGCCCTTGTCCAGCGAGACGATGTCGCCGGCGGCCTCGGGCGGCAGATTCTCGATGATCACAAAGCTCTGCCCGCGCAGCCGCGGCGGGCCGTCGCGGTTCTGGTTCTTGCCCCAGCCGCCCGCAGGAGTCTGGAAACTTACCACGGCGTCGGCGATGCGGCGTGCGTCGGCGCCGGCATACCAGTCGGCGGGTTTATCCATCGGCATCCCGCCGCCACCCGACGGGCCGTTGGGCGGACCCGGCGGGATGGCGCTCATTCCCTTGCGCTCGGCCAGCAACGCCGCCTTGTCCGTCGCCATCAGCGCGGCGGAGCGCGCGAGATAGGCTCGCCAGGCCTCGCGCTCGGCGGCGGGCAGCGTTGCGAGTCGCGCGTCGGTGAGCGGTTCGGCCGGAGTCATCTGGCCGATCACCTCGGCAGTGGCCGGAATGGCAAGCGCGAGCGCCACCGGGATTGCGAGCAGGCGCATGGTCATTTCTCCTCGTTCGCGGGGCAGTGCGGAAGTGGTGTGCGGGGCTTGGCGGCGAGCGACGCGAGCGGGACGCGCGTCAGCTGCGCGTCCTCCTTGTTCGCGGCGTAGCCGACATAGAGATGTCCCTTCCAGATCGTGCTCTTGGGGTAGGAATAGCCTGGGCGCTTGAACGTGCCCGCCGCGCGCAGTGGCTGAAGGTCGCCTTTCCCGCGCAGCAGGAACGCACGGTCGAAGCAGCGTCCGTCGCTGCTCAGCGTCACCGCGAGCGGGATGCGGATGCGGTCGGTATTGGGCGCGTTGACGAGGAAGGCGGTGCCGCCGGGCAGGTTTCCGGCACTCTGCTTGGCGCGGGAATCTGGCATGTTGGTCAGCGCGGGACGCGACCATGTCGCGCCCCTGTCGCAGCTTTCGGAGGCGAGCTGACGGAAGCTTTCGGCATGGTCGCGGAACACCATCACCATGCAAAGCCCGCGCAGGAACAGACTCGGCTCGATCTCACGGCTGAACTTGCCCGCGTCGGGGCCGGCGAGGGGAAGGTTCTCCATCTTTCCCCGCACCCAGCCGGAGGTGCCGAGCGGATCATCGGTGAAGAAGGGCGCGACGATC
Organism: Sphingomonas sp.; assembly: GCA_035481255.1. Lineage (GTDB taxonomy): Bacteria > Pseudomonadota > Alphaproteobacteria > Sphingomonadales > Sphingomonadaceae > Sphingomonas. Next base: position 4,759 of record DATIGZ010000401.1, read on the forward strand.
AGGCCCGGGCGCGTGTGGAAGGCAGTGACGATACGACCATCGGCCAGGCGATGCGGATCCTGCTCGATCACCCCTTCGACCGGCTTGCCGTCGCGGCCCGTCACCCGTCGCGGCGTGCTCCAGCGCACGCCATCGGTGCTGGTCATATATTCGGTATAGCCGCCCGCCTTGGACTGAAAGCCGGTGGGCCAGACGTTGATGTACGCGACCAGCGTCTTGCCATCGGTCCACCATCCGCCATTGGAGTGCATCACGCCGCCGCTGCCCGGGCCACGCAGCTTGCGCGGCGTGCTCCACTTCAGGCCGTCGCGGCTTTCGGCATAGGGCACCCAGGTGTCGGCGGTATCCTCATGCAGCGCGGAGCTCTGCCACTGAGCGTAGAGCCGCCCCTTGAAGCCGATCAGGACCACGCCGTTGGAGAAGCGGTCACCGGTGTCGCCGGGGGCATAGATGGACGCGGTCTCGGTCCCCTTGGGCGGAACCAGGCCAAGATCGGGTCGCGTAGTATCGAACACGCCCGGTGCGACCGCATAGGGCGGCGTATCGGAGGCGGTGCTCAGGCCGAGCAGGAGCGCGAGCAGCATCATGGGATGAGCAGGTGCCGCATCTCGGGAACGGCCCTGGCCAGTTCGGTGGTCATCATCGCCGCGAAATAATCCGCGCCTTCGCGGCCAAGGTGCGTGCGGTCGAACGAGAGTTTCGCGCGCGCCATCGGCTGCTCCTGCACCTCGGTGATGCGTTCCTGTCCGGTGGGCGCCGATCCCTTGGGAAGTTGCGCGAAGCGGTCGGCCGCCTCTTCGCCCATGGCCTGAATCGCCGCGACACTGCGGGCGTTGAGGTCGGCCAAAGCGACGCCCTTTCGCGCGGCGACGCGGCGGGTCGCCTCGGCCCAGGGCTCGAGGTCGTTCTGGAGCTTGCCGTCCTTGAAACTGCGTCGGGTAAGCGGTGTCACCAGCACAGGGACGGCGCCCGCCGCCCGCACCTCATCGACATAGCGCGCGAGGTTCGCGGGAAATTCGGTGGCCAGATCGGTCGAGCGGCCGGGTTTGCCCGGCTGGTCGTTATGGCCGAACTGGATCAGTACCCATGTCGTCCTGTAGCCCGGCGTCCGCATCTCGCTCAGCGCAACGTCCCATGAGCCTTCGTTGCGGTAATTGCCTGAACTGCGCCCGCCGCGCGCGAGGTTCACGCAGGCGGCGAAGGAGGTGACGTGGAGCGCACAGAAGCTCGGTCCCCAGCCACCGACCACCGCGGTGGTGGAATCGCCGACCAGAATAATCTTATACGGGGTGATCTTGCGCGGTGCTTCGGCGGCAGGTGTGGTTTGCCCGGCGGCGGCGCACGGCAGCAGCAGCGCGGCGCACAGGGTCAGCGGGCGGATCATGCTCTCTCCATTATCGGGCCGGTCGCCAGTCGCCGAACGCTTGCTCGCGACTGAACCATCGCAGATGCGCGCTGTCGAGCATCTTCCGTGTGGCGCTGGCGGG
>DATIGZ010000402.1:0-3814 GCA_035481255.1 Sphingomonas sp.
CTCCCCCGACAATAGCGAGGTCACCGGGTTTGTGTTCAAGGTGCAGGCGAACATGGACCCCAACCATCGCGACCGCATCGCGTTCATGCGGCTGGTCTCGGGCACGTTCAAGCGCGGCATGAAGCTGACCCCGACCGGGCACGGCAAGCCGATCGCGATCCATTCGCCGATCATGTTCTTCGCACAACAACGTGAACTGGCGGACGAGGCCTTTCCCGGCGACATCATCGGCATCCCCAACCATGGCACGCTGCGCGTCGGCGACACGCTTTCGGAGAAGGCGGACATCCGCTTCACCGGGCTGCCCAACTTCGCCCCTGAAATCCTGCGCCGCGTCGTGCTCAAGGATCCGACCAAGACCAAGCAGCTGCGCAAGGCGCTCGACGACCTCTCCGAAGAGGGGGTGATCCAGGTCTTCTATCCGGAGATCGGATCGAACTGGATCATCGGCGTGGTCGGTCAGCTCCAGCTCGACGTGCTGCTGTCGCGCCTCGATGCCGAGTATAAGGTCGGCGCCAATCTCGAACCCGCGCCGTTCGACACCGCACGCTGGATCGGCGGCGAAGCCGCGGACGTGAAGGAATTCATGGACCTCAATCGCGGCGCTATGGCCAAGGATCGCGACGGCAACCCGGTGTTCCTCGCCAAGTCGGCCTGGGAAGTCGGCTATGTCGCCGACCGTTATTCCCGGGTGAAGTTCATGGCGACGCGGGAACGCTGATGAAGACACGGCCCGGAAACGGCGCACGCAAGCGCCGGTTCCGGGCCGAGCAGGAAGCGGTCAGGCCGCTTCTTCCACCCAGTCGTCTTGCAGGCTGCGGCTGGCGAGCAGCCCCAATATGGTGGCGGCGACATAGGCCAGCGAGGCACCCGCCATCGCATAGCGCAGCGCTTCGTTGCCAAAGCTTGGCGTGAGCCAGTCCGATGCGATGCCAATGCTCCAGGAGCCGAAGCCCAGGCCGATCAGATTGTTGATCAGCAAGAAACAGGCTGCGGCGGTCGCGCGCATCTGCGGCGCGACCAGATGCTGCACGGCGGTAATCAGCGGCCCCAGCCAGAGGATATTGAGGCCGTTGGGGATAAGCAGCAGTGCCCAGGCGAGGCGCGGATCTTCGACCAGGAAGCCGGCGATGAACAATGGCGCGGTGATCAGCCAGGCGAACGCCGGCAATCGGGCGTAGTTGGCCTTGTTCGACCCCATGCGATCGGCGAACCAGCCCCCGGCGAACACACCCGCGACGCCGCCGATCAGCAACAGCGATCCGAAGAAATAGCTGGTCGTCTTGAGGTCGAATCCGAAGCTGCGGACCATCAGCGACGAGGTCCAGAACGCGAGGCCATAGCCGCACAGCGAGCTCATCGCCGCGGCGAATGCCATCAGCCAGAAGCTGCGCTTGCGCGCGAGGATGCCGAACACAGCCCATGCGCTCGCTCCGTCCTTGGCCGGTGCGGCACGCGGCGGCTCCTTCACCAGCAGGCGAAAGAACGGCGCGATGACCACGCCCGCCAGGCCGACCGCGACGAATGCCGCGCGCCAGTCCACCGCCGCCGCAATCCATGCGCCGAACAGCACGCCCGAGGCCAGGCCGATCGGGATGCCGAGCGAGTAGATCGCCAGCGCCCGCGCGCGCTGGTGCGGCGGGAAATAGGCCGAGATCACCGCGTAGCTGGGCGCGACGCCGCCCGCCTCGCCAACGCCCACGCCGATCCGGAAGGCAAGCATCTGCGCAAAGTTGGTGGCGATGCCACACAGCGCGGTGAACCCGCTCCAGACCACGAGGGAAACCGTGATCACCCAGGTACGGCTTGTCCGATCGGCGAGCAGCGCCAACGGGATTGCGAGAATCGAATAGAGCGCCGCGAATGCGAGACCGCCCAGCAGGCCAAGCTGCGAGTCGCTGAGATGAAGGTCCGCCTTGATCGGCACGGCGAGGATGCCGAGGATCTGCCGGTCGAGGAAGTTGAAGGTATAGACCAGCAGCAGCATCGCGAGCACGAGCGCGCGATAGCCGGGCGTACCATGACCCGCGGACATGGCGGTGGTGTCGTTCATCCCGGCATCCCTCCCCTTCGAATAACGCTTGGCCGGACGCCCCCTGCGAGACGCCCGGCCGGATCAGTGTGCCAAACTCAAGACAGCAAGGCGATCAGAACTTCACCTCGAACGTACCGGTGACAGTGCGCGGCGGGCCGTAATAACCGATCACCGAATTGCCGGTGAGCGCGCCGGGGAAGTTGTAGCCGCCGACGCGATAGCGCGCGTCGGTCAGGTTGCGCGCCGCGACGCCGATACGATAGCGGCCGCCGCCCGAGGTCCAGTTGAGCGAGGCGTCGACCAGCGCATAACCGTCCTGATCGAGCGCCGGGGTCGCCAGTTCGAACATCTGCGTGTCGCTGCGCAGCGAGACCGACGGGGTGAAGGCGATGGTGCCGCCCGCCAGATCTTCCGACCAGGTCGCCGAAACGTTGGCGGTCCATTCAGGCGTGTTCTGGAACGCGCGCTGGTTCGACACGTCGACCGGGGTGGTGCCACCGCCGATGAAGGTGAAGAACTCCTTATAGTCGGCATTGGTGTAGCCGATCGCCATGGTCGCCGAGAAGTTGCGCGAGGGCACCACACGCGTTTCGAACTCGAAGCCGTAGATCACGCCCTTGCCGGCATTGTCGACGAAGCTGGCGATGCCGCTGGGCAGCGCCGGCACCTGAATCGTGACCTGCTGGTCCTTATAGTCCGAGTAGAAACCGGCGAGGTTGACGAACAGGGTGCGGTCGAGGAACGCGCCCTTCATGCCCAGTTCGTAGCTGTCGATCGTCTCGGGATTATAGCCGTTGACCGTGGTCGGGGTGAGCACGACGTCGCCGCGCATGTCGAACCCGCCCGATTTGAACCCCTTGCCGTAGCTGGCGTAGAAATTCAGATCCTCACGCGGCTCGTAGCTGATGCTGACGCGCGGGGTCAGCTTCTCGAAATCGCGGCTGTTGGTGTAGTCCGAACGGATCAGACCGGGCACCGCGGCGGCGTTGCCGAAATGCGGACTGCGGATGCCGGTATAGTTGCGGCGGAACACGCTGCCGGTCTTCTCGTCGCGAGTGTAGCGCAGTCCGGCCGAGATCTTGAACTGATCGGTCAGGTCGAAGCTGAAGTCGCCGAACGCGGCATAGCTCTTGGTGAACACCTCACCCGCGGTCAGCGTGGTGGTGTTGATCAGGCCGACCACGGTATCGAACGCACCACTGGCGCGGCCGTTGAGATAGTAGAGGCCAAACACGCCCTGAACCCGGTCGCCCTCATAGAGGAGCTGGAGTTCCTGGGTGAACTGACGGTCCGAATATTCGGCCGGGATGTCGAGCGTCGGCAGGATCGTGTTGTCGAAGTCGATCACGGTGTCGGTGCTGCCGTCGCGCCATGCGGTGATCGTCTTGAACGTCAGCATGTCGGACAGGCCGATCTCGCCGGTGACCGACAGGCCGCGCGTTTCGACGCGGTTGTAATCGCCGATGCCGGCGCGCGTGTCATAGACGCTGGCGGTGGGCGCGTAGATCGGGTCGGTGCCGTTGGGCAGCAGGCGCGTGCCGTGGCGCGGGTTCGACCGGTCGAGCACGCGGTCGCCCGCGACGCGCAGGAAGATGTTGTCGGTCGGGGTGAACTCCGCCGACACGCGCGCGGCAAGCACGTCCTTGTTGTAATGCTCGGCACCGGTGGTGAGATTGGTGCCGAAGCCGTCGCGCCAGTACTGCGCGACCGCAGCGCCGATCGACAGCGTGTCACCGACCGGCACCACCACCTGACCGACCAGATCGATCTGCTTGTACG
>DATIGZ010000403.1:0-8403 GCA_035481255.1 Sphingomonas sp.
GATTTCGTGGGATCGCTACGCCGAAACGCGGATGACGACGCTGCCAGAGGAAGGCGGCGCGCCTGTCACTCAAATCGTCACCGCCAAACTCACCGGCACCGGCAAGCTTCAGGTCGCCGAGCTTTCGGGCATCGTGCAGGCCACCGCGTCCGACATTCGCGGCTTCGGCTGGCTGCGCAGCGATCAGGTCGTCAAGATGCCCTATTCGGTGGCCTATCACGTCGACCTGTCCGGCCTGCGCGACCGCGACCTGCAATGGAACGCGCAGACCAGGACGCTGATCGTCGATGCCCCCGACGTCACCGCCGCCGCGCCCAACACCGATGAGGGCCGCCGCACGCTGGTTCAGACCAGCGGACTGTTCGTCACCCGCGAGGCGGCCGAGGCGCTCAGCCAGCGCACCTCGGCCCGCGCCGCCGACGTCGCCGGGCGCGAAGCGCGCAGTCCCGAGCGGATGGCGCAGGCGCGCGAACATGCCCGCCGCGCTCTTGCCCGCCTGCTCGGACAGCCGCTCAATGCCGCGGGGCTTGGCGATGTGCGTGTGATCGTCACCTTCCCGCCCGAGCGCGATGCCCGGAACCGCGAACGCTGGGACGTCTCACGCTCGCCCGATCAGGTGATGAAGGACATCGAAACGCGCGAGAAGAAATAGTTCGGCTCGATCGCCGGATGTGATAGCTTCCGTATCCGTACATTGTTGTGGGGGCACACGATGGCTACGGCAGTGGATATTACCGATACTTCGCGCAGCGGCGACGGCTTCTTCCTGTGGGGCGGAATCGCCATGGCAGCGGTCATCGTCGCCGGCTTCACCTTCTTTGTCGTCATGGGCATTTCCAGCTTCAACGCGCCGCTGGTCGTCCACGCGCACGCGCTGGTCTTCTTCGGCTGGGTCACGATCTATGTCGCGCAGACCTGGCTCGCGACGCGCGGCAGCATCGCGCTGCATCGCAAGCTGGGCTGGATCGGCGCGGGCTGGCTGGCGATGATGGCGGTGGTCGGGCCGCTGGTGGCGATCGAGGCGATCCGGCTGGGCCGCGCGGCGCCGGTCTATGAACCGGCCTTCTTCGTCGTGATGGCGCCGATGGCGGTGTGGACCTTTGTCGGCCTGTCGACCGCGGCGATCGTCATGCGGCGGCAGACCGAATGGCATCGCCGCCTGCACTTCTCGGGCATGGCGATCCTGACCGGTCCGGGTCTGGGCCGCCTGATCCCCGCGCCGCTGGTCATGCCGCATGCCTCGATCATCGAGGTGACGCTGATCCTGATGTTTCCGCTGGCGGGCGTGCTTTGGGACCTTCGCACGCGCGGTCGCGTGCACCCGGCATGGTGGTGGGGCATCGGCACGATCCTGCTGGTGCGCGGGCTGACCAACCTGATCGCCTACAGCCCGATCGGCCTCGCGATCTTCGAGGCGGTGACCACCGGCCAGCCCGGCGGCGCGCTGGCGCCCTACGAATATCCGCCGATGCCATCGATGGGTTGAACCGCGACCCGGACAAGGCCATGTGGGACCAAAGAATGAGGGTCCCAGAATGAACGCACCGAGCAACCTGTCCGGCGTCGATATCCGTGCCGAGATCGAGCGTCTGCGCAAGGAGCGCAACGCGGTGATCCTGGCGCATTATTACCAAAAGCCGGAGATTCAGGACCTTGCCGATTTCGTCGGCGATTCGCTCGAACTCAGCCGCAAGGCGGCGGAGACCGATGCCGAAGTCATCGCGTTCTGCGGCGTTCGCTTCATGGCCGAAACCGCCAAGATCCTGTCGCCCGACAAGGTCGTCATCCTGCCCGATATGGACGCCGGCTGCAGCCTCGAGGACAGCTGCCCGCCCGAGCAGTTCGCGGCGTTCCGCGCGCAGCATCCGGACCATATCGCGCTGACCTACATCAACTGCTCCGTTGAAGTGAAAGCGCTCAGCGACATCATCGTCACCAGCTCGTCCGCCGAGAAGATCCTGAGCCAGATCCCCAAGGACCAGAAGATCATCTTCGGCCCCGACAAGCATCTGGGCGGCTATATCAACCGCAAGATGGGCCGCGACATGCTGCTCTGGCCGGGCGTCTGCATCGTGCACGAGGCATTCAGCGAGACCGAGCTGCTCAAGCTCAAGGCGCAGCATCCCGGCGCGCCGGTCGCCGCTCACCCCGAATGTCCGCCGCATGTTCTGGATCACGCCGATTATGTCGGGTCGACCAGCGGCATCCTTGCCTATGCCAAGGATTTCGACGGCGACACGATGATCGTCGCGACCGAACCGCACATCATCCACCAGATGGAAAAGGCGGTGCCGGAGAAGACCTTCATCGGCGCGCCCGGTGCGGACGGCAACTGCAACTGCAACATCTGCCCGTACATGGCGATGAACACGCTGGAGAAGCTCTACATCGCGCTCCGCGACCTCGAGCCGCGGATCGAGATCGAGGATGAAATCCGGTTGAAGGCGAAGAAGAGCCTCGACCGGATGCTGGCGATGGCGAGCGGCACCGTGGGTCTGGGCGACCTTGGTCCGCTCAAGGTCACCGGGGACTGAAACGATCGGTTTCCGCCGCCGGGATTGATCTGAACCCGCAGGCATGAAAGGTTTCACTTGCGCAACGGCGCTCAGCCATTTGCCGCGCAAGGAGACTCATCATGCCGATCCCTGCCAGCTGGTCCGACAAGCTGCTCGCCGTCCTGCGCATCGTCGCGGGACTTGCCTTCCTTCAGCACGGCACGTCGAAATTCTTCGGCCTGCCGCCTTTCCCCATGCCGCTCAACCCGCTGCTCTATGCCGCGGGCGCGATTGAGCTGGTCGGCGGCGCGCTGCTGGTGATCGGGCTGTTCACCCGCCCCGTCGCCTTCATCGCATCGGGCATGTGCGCGGTGGGCTATTGGCTGGCACACGGATCGAAGGGTTTCTTCCCAGCGGCCAATGGCGGCGAGGCGATCCTTCTGTTCACCTTCATCTTCCTTTACCTCGCGGCGGCCGGTGGCGGCGCGTGGAGCCTGGACGGGGCGACGAAGAAGGTCTGACCGCTCAGCGCCACTCCGGATGGACGGTGAGCGCGGGCGAGTAATAATTGACGTACTGCGCCATCCGGGGCCGCGCCGCGCGGTTCGGGCTGGCGCCGTGCGGCAGATCCTGACGCCAGATGACCAGATCGCCCGCGCCCGCCGGTATCGCAACCGCCTCAGCGCTTAGGTCCACCTGACGCGGATCGCGATCCCCGACTTCGTTCAGCCAGTCCTCCAGCCGGTGATGGAAGCCCGGCACCAGCATCAGCGCGCCCTGATCCGCCGCGGTGTCGGTGAGATAGAGGATACCCTGCGTCGCGAACGGCACGGGTAGCGCGAGGCTGACGTCCCAATGCAGCCGCGGCCCCTGAAAAAGGTGCGCAGGTGTCTCGGGCGGGTTGAAGCTCATCCGGTCGATCGTCGTCCACAGATCCGCGGTGCCCCAGAGCTGCGCGAACGCCTTGTGAATCCGCGGTGAGGTTCGGGCGACGTCGAGCGCGGGGTGCTGGAAATGCTGCACCATGATCCCGTTACCGCGATGGCCATACCAGCTGGCGGGCAAGGCCGGATCCCCGGCGACGATTTCCCATAACAGAGCCTCGGCGGCGGCAGCTTCATCCCGGCTGACCGCCTGTCGCAGCACCACCCATCCCTCACGCTCCCAATGCGCGAGATCATCGGCGTCGAACACGGACGGCGCAGCGTCGATCGCATCGATACGCGCCTGTACCGCTTCGGAGAGGGGCGCGCCCTCAAGCCACGCATGGTAGCGCGCGATCGCCTCGGGATCAGGCCGCCCCGCGGTCGCCAGCACCCAGTCCTGAAACGCCGCGAGATCGGGACGCTCCCGCCCCAGATGCTGCATCGCCTGCTCCAGCCCCAGCCCCAGCGCGTCGAGCAGCATCCGCTCGCTCTGGTCGCGGGGAACCTGCCGCGGCATACGAAAAGTATGTTGGGCCCAGAGCTCCTCGAACCCCCGGATCGCGCTAAAATCACTGATCGATTGCATTGGCCGGCACCATCGGCACCCGCCGCCCCGGGGTCAAGAAAAAGGGCCCCGGAAAAGATCCCGGAGCCCTTGTTCGTTCAGCGCGTCAGCTTCTTGTAGGCTAACCGCGTGGGACGGTCCGCCGCGTCGCCCAGACGGCGGCGCTTGTCTTCCTCATAGGCTTCGAAGTTGCCCTCGAACCATTCGACATGGCTGTTGCCTTCGAACGCGAGAATGTGGGTGGCCAGACGATCGAGGAAGAAGCGATCGTGGCTGATCACCACGGCGCAGCCCGCGAAATTCTCGATCGCCTCTTCGAGCGCGCCGAGCGTTTCGACGTCAAGATCGTTGGTCGGTTCGTCGAGCAGCAGCACGTTGCCGCCGCGCTTGAGCATCTTGGCGATGTTAACGCGGTTGCGCTCACCGCCCGACAGCTTGCCGACGTTCTTCTGCTGGTCCTGGCCCTTGAAGTTGAAGGCGCCGACATAGGCGCGGGTCGACGCGTCATGGCCGTTGACCTTCATGTAATCGAGGCCGTCGGAGATTTCCTCCCAGACGTTCTTCGACGGGTCGAGGTGGTCGCGGCTCTGGTCGACATAGCCCAGACGCACCGTCGACCCCATCTCGATCGTGCCGGTATCCGGTGTTTCCTGGCCGGTGATCATCTTGAACAGCGTCGACTTACCCGCGCCGTTCGGCCCGATCACGCCGACAATGCCGCCGGCCGGCAGCGTGAACGACAGATTCTCGAACAACAGCTTATCGCCATAGGCCTTCGAGATATTCTCGACCTCGATCACCTTGCCGCCCAGCCGCTCAGGCACCTGGATGACGATCTGTGCCTTGCCGGGCGCGCGGTTCTGCTGCGCCTCGACCAGCTGCTCGAACTTGGCGATACGCGCCTTGGACTTGGTCTGGCGGCCCTTCACGCCGGCGCGGATCCACTCCAGCTCGTCCTTGATCGCCTTCTGACGGCCGGTGGCCTCGCGGTCCTCCTGCTCCAGGCGCTTGACCTTCTTTTCCAAATAGGTCGAGTAATTGCCCTCATAGGGGAAGTATTTTCCCCGATCGAGCTCGAGGATCCAGTCCACCACATTGTCGAGGAAGTAGCGGTCGTGGGTGATCATCAGCACCGCGCCGGCATATTCCTTAAGATGGTTTTCGAGCCACTCGACGCTTTCGGCGTCGAGGTGGTTGGTCGGTTCGTCGAGCAGCAGGATCGACGGCTTCTGGATCAGCAAGCGGGTCAGCGCGACGCGGCGCTTTTCACCGCCCGACAGGTTGTCGACGCTCCAGTCGCCCGGCGGGCAGCGCAGCGCTTCCATCGCGATCTCGAGCTGATTGTCGAGGCTCCAGCCATCGACCGCGTCGATCTTGGCCTGAAGATCGCCCATCTCTTCCATCAGGGCGTCGAAATCGGTGTCGTCCTTGGGATCGCCCATTTCGGCCGAGATCGCGTTGAAGCGCTCGACGAGGTCGGCGGTCTCGCGCGCGCCGTCCTTGACGTTCTCAAGCACGGTCTTGCTCGGGTCGAGCTGGGGCTCCTGCTCAAGATAGCCGACGGTGATGTTCTCACCCGGCCACGCCTCGCCCGAGAAGTCCTTGTCGATGCCCGCCATGATCTTGATCAGGGTCGACTTGCCGGCGCCGTTGGGGCCGACGATGCCGATCTTGGCACCCTGATAGAATTGCAGGTTGATGTTGCTCAGCACCGGCTTCGGAGCGCCGGGGAAGGTCTTGGTCATGTCCTTCATCACGAAGGCGTATTGGGCGGCCACTGCGGGTCTCCGTTGCGATAGCTTGAGGTCAGGAAGTTTGGCCGCGCATGTAGCGATGGCGGGGCCGATTGGCAAACCGGTCAGGCACGCCAGACATCGACGCGACGCCGGTCGTGCACCCCGCAAATGACGATATGGTCGCCGGGGCGCGTATCGACCGGTTCGGGGAACTCGAAGAAGCGCAGCCGCCAGTTCGAGCGTGGGGCATCGGGCGCGGGCGCGTTTTCGTGCCGCAGGCCGGGCGCGAGATCGAGAGCGATCCACTGGAGAATGCCGGTCACGCGCCCGCCGGTGGCGGTGCAGGCGACCTCGGCCGTGGCGCCGGGGACCGGCACGGCGGTCGCGAAATCGAACGCGAACAACGTCTCGCCGCCGCTGCGCAGCGCAATATCGGGATCGTCGGAACGCAGCCTGCGCTCGGGCGGAAGCAGCGGGTCGAACGCCGAAAGGTCGAACCCTTCGAACGGCTCGGCACCGAACCGGGGCGACGGCAATTCCGCCAGCGCGACACGCACCTCGCCGCGTCCCGGAATCACGGATGCGCCCGGCGCCAGCAACCGTGCCACCGCGTCTTCATGCGCGGGCAGCACCTGTTCGCGGAGCAGGTCGTGGCTGACGATCTCGGAAACCAGCAAGTCGGCGCGCGCGTCCAGATCGACGCCAAGCTCAAGCGCCGTCGATGGCTTGGCGACCACGCGGACGCGATCGGCAAAGCCGTTGGCGGCGATCACATGGCGGGCCGCGTCGGCGACGGCGGCGTTCGATTCACAGGTGACGACCTCAGCGGCGCCCGCCCGCGCCGCCATCATCGCCAACAGGCCGGTGCCTGTGCCAATCTCAAGCACACGCATCCCCGGCCTGATCATCGCGCGCAGCGCGGCTTCATAGGCGCGGTTGCGTGCCCGGTCGCGGACAAGGCCGAAATGCCAGTGCGGAACCGTGCGCGCCACGAACCGCCGCGCTTCGGCCAAAACAGGCGGCGAAGCGGCCATGCCCGGATCGAGGATGCCTGCCGCCATCGCCATCGCGCGCGCCTCCTGCCCGTCGGCGCGCATCAATTGGGCAACGCGCAGCATCAGCGCGGGATCGCCCGCAGCTTTGGGCATCAGCCCCTCGATCATCGCCTTGCGGTCCATGCCCGTCCCCTTGCCGGCCGCACATGCCATTGCGCCAGCGCAACGGACAAGCGCCGATTGCCAAGCCGTGGAAGCCTGCCTAACCCTGCCACGATATGACATACCGTTCCATGATCGCGGGCGCGCTGTTCGCCCTGCCCCTCCCCGCACTTGCCCAGGCCGACCCCGCGGCGCTCCGCGATGCCGCGCTGAAGGACGAGGTCGCCTGGGACATCACCGAAGGCCTGACCACCGAAATCGGCCCGCGCCTTGCCGGGACGGAAGCGGAAGCACGGGCGCGGGCATGGTCGGTGAAGAAGCTGGCGGCGCTCGGTTTCAGCAATGTCCGCAATGAGCCGTTCCAGATGAAGACCTGGGTCCGCGGCGAAGAGACGCTGGAGGTGCTCGCTCCCTTCCCGCAGCCGCTCCGCCTCACCGCGCTCGGCAATTCGGGCGCGACGCCCGCCGCGGGGCTGAGCGGAGAGATCGCGTATTTCCCCGACCTCGCCGCGCTTCAAGCCGCACCTGACGGGAGCCTCAAGGGCAAGATCGCGTTCGTCAGCCACGCGATGACGCGCACGCAGGACGGATCGCAATATGGCGCATATGGCGCGGTCCGCCGCAGCGGCCCCGCGACCGCCGCGCGCAAGGGGGCCGCGGCGATCCTGATCCGCTCGGTCGGCACCGACTATCACCGCAACCCGCACGCGGGCGGCACAGGCTTCCCCGAAGGCGTCGCGCCGATCCCGGCCGCCGCGCTCGCCATCCCCGACGCCGAACAGCTTGAGCGGATCCTGAAGCGCGGCCAGCCGGTAAGCGTCAAGCTGACGCTGACCCCCAAGCAGGTCGGCATGACCGAATCGGGTAACGTCATCGCCGAGGTGCCGGGCAGCGATCCCGCCGCCGGCCTCGTCGTGGTCGCCTGCCACCTCGACAGCTGGGACCTGGGCACCGGCGCGTTCGACGACGGCGCCGGCTGCGGCATCGTCACCGCGGCGGCCAAGCGCATCATGGACGCGGGCAAGCCCCGCCGCACCATCCGCATCCTGTGGGCGGGCGCCGAGGAAGTGGGCGTGTTCGGCGGAAAGGCCTATTTCGACGCGCACAAGGGCGAACGCCACGCCCTGGCCGCCGAATCCGATTTCGGCGCGGACCGGGTCTGGCGGGTCGATTTCAAGCTGCCGGAGAGCGCGAAGGCAGTGAGCGAGCGGGTCGCTGCGGCGCTTTCCCCGCTGGGCATCGCGCGCGGACGCGATCCGGCGAGCGGCGGCGCGGACGTCAGCGCGCTGATCGCTTCCGGGGTCGCCGGGATCGATCTGCAGCAGGACGGCACACGTTATTTCGACCTGCACCACACGCCGGACGACACGCTCGACAAGGTCGATCCGGTGCAGCTTCGTCAGAACGTCGCGGCGTGGACCGCGATGCTCGCGGTGGTGGCAAATGCACCCGAAGAAATCGGCGCCACCAAATGACGCACCGCGTCATTTCGGTTCGCCGCAAAGCTTGCTGTCAGATGAATTC
>DATIGZ010000404.1:0-3769 GCA_035481255.1 Sphingomonas sp.
CGCGGCCTTCGTGCGCCGGCCCCCAGACGGTGCGCAACAGTTGCGCGTGGCTAATCACGCGATCGGGGCGCTTGGCCAGTTCGGCGAGCACCTCATATTCCTTGGGCGAGAGATGCACTTCCTCCCCCGCCCGCTTCACGCGGCGATGGGAGAGGTCGATCTCCACCTCTCCCAGCCGTACCGTCGCCTGTTCGGCATCGCTCGCCAGCCGGTGGCGGAGCGCGGTGCGGATGCGGGCGAGCAGTTCGTCGGTATCGAAAGGCTTGGTCAGGTAATCGTCGGCGCCGAGGTCGAGCGCCGCGACCTTCTCCGCCACATCCTCGCGCGCCGAAACCACGAGCAGGGTCGCGGTCGAGCGCGCCTTGATCGGCTGGATCAGTTCGAGCCCGTCACGGTCGGGCAGGCCCAGGTCGAGCAGCACCGCATCGGGCTTGTCGATGTCGAGCAACGACAGCCCTTCGCGCGCCGTCGCCGCCTCGACCACCGCATGACCGGCGCGCTGTAGGGCGGCGCGGAGCAGACGGCGGATATGGACATCGTCCTCGACGATCAGAACCTTGGTCGGCAACGCCATCCCCGGGGCTTAGCGCCCGGTCGTCATCTGGTCGAGCGCGCGGTTGAGCGCGAGGACGTTCACGCGCGGCTCGCCAAGAAAGCCCAACAGCGCGCCTTCGCTGTGCTGCTCAACCAGTGCCCGCAGCTTTTCCGGCGCGATTCCGCGCGCCTTCGCCACGCGATCGACCTGAAAAAGAGCCGCCTCGGGGCTCACATGGGGGTCAAGCCCCGAGGCGGAGGTCGTCACCAGGTCGGTTGGGACCGAAGTGGCTGGTGCGTTGCGGAGGGCATCGGCATCGGTCTTCACGCGATCGATCAGCGCTTGCGATGTCGGGCCAAGGTTGGAGCCGGCGGATGCGGCGGCGTCATAGCCGTCGCTGCCCGCCGCGGAGGGGCGGCCGTGGAAATAGCCCGCGCCTGCGAACTTCTGTCCGACCAACTCGGAGCCGATCACGCGATCTCCATCGCGGATCAGGCTGCCATTGGCCTGATGCGGGAAGACCGCCTGGCCGATGCCGGTGAGCAACGCGGGATAGGCGAGCCCGAGCAAAGCGGCGAAGAGCAATGTCAGCACGATCGCGGGACGCAGGGCGGATTTGAGGTCGGTGAGCATGTCGGAAATCCTCAGGCGAGGTTGAGAGCGGTGACGGCGAGGTCGATCAGCTTGATGCCGATGAATGGCGCGATCAGGCCGCCGAGGCCGTAGATGGAGAGGTTGCGCGCCAGCAGCGGCCCCGCCCCCATCGGCGTGTAGGTCACGCCTCTGAGCGCCAGCGGCACGAGGCACGGGATAATCAGCGCGTTGAAGATGATCGCGCTGAGGATCGCGCTTTCGGGCGAGCTGAGGCCCATCACGTTGAGCACGCCCAGCCCCGGATAGAGCGTGACGAACATCGCCGGGATGATCGCGAAATACTTCGCCACATCGTTGGCGACCGAGAAGGTCGTCAGCGCACCGCGCGTCATCAGCAGTTGCTTGCCGAGGCCGACGATCTCGATGAGCTTGGTCGGATCGCTGTCGAGATCGACCATGTTGCCCGCCTCACGCGCCGCCTGCGTGCCGGTATTCATCGCTACGCCGACGTCGCTCTGGGCGAGCGCGGGCGCGTCGTTGGTGCCGTCGCCACACATCGCGACGAGCTTGCCGCCCGCCTGTTCCTTGCGGATCAGCGCCAGCTTGTCCTCCGGCGTCGCCTCGGCGAGGAAATCGTCGACGCCGGCCTCGGCCGCGATCGCGGCGGCGGTGAGCGGATTGTCGCCGGTGATCATCACCGTGCGGATGCCCATGCGGCGCAGCTCGGCGAAGCGCTCGCGCACCCCGGCCTTGACCACGTCCTTGAGCGCAACCGCGCCGAGCAGCCGCCCATCCTTGGCCACCGCGAGCGGGGTCATGCCGGCGCGCGCGATCTCATCGGTCAGCTTGCGCAGTTCGGCCGCGGCAGGCGTATCGCCCAAGCCGGGATTGGCGCGCAGCACCGAATCCACCGCGCCCTTCTGGATCAGCGTGCCTTCGACCTTCACGCCCGAAATGCGGGTCTGCGCGGTGAACGGGATGACTTCGGCGCCCGCGGGCAGGTTCGGCACCAGGATGCCGAACTTCTCACGCGCCAGCGTCACGATCGAACGGCCCTCGGGCGTCTCGTCGGCGAGGCTGGCGAGCAGCGCAGCGCGTGCAAGGTCATCGACCTGAACCGCCGCGAGGTGACGGAACTCGCTCGCCTGACGGTCGCCGATGGTGATCGTGCCGGTCTTGTCGAGCAGCAGCACATCGACATCGCCTGCGGCCTCGACCGCACGGCCCGACTTGGCGAGCACGTTGAAGCGCACCAGCCGGTCCATGCCCGCGATGCCGATCGCCGACAGCAGCGCCGCGATCGTCGTCGGGATCAGCGTGATCAGCAAAGCCGCGAGGATCGCGACGGGGATGCTGCCGCCCGCATAGCTGGCGAAGCCGGGGATCGTCGCGACCGCGATCAGGAAGATGATGGTGAGGCCGACCAGCAGGATCGTCAGCGCGATCTCATTTGGGGTCTTCTGGCGCTCGGCGCCTTCGACCAGCGCGATCATGCGGTCGAGAAAGCCCTGGCCGGGCTCCTGTGTCACGCGCACCTTGATCCGGTCGGAGATGACGCGCGTACCCGCGGTGACGGCCGAACGGTCGCCGCCCGCTTCGCGGATCACCGGCGCACTTTCGCCGGTGATCGCGGCCTCGTTGACCGAAGCCACACCCTCGATCACCTCGCCATCGGCGGGAATCAGGTCACCGGTCTCGACCAGCACCACTTCACCCCGCTCGAGCCGGGCGGCGCCGACCAGCTCCCAAACCTCGCCCGTGCCGATCAGGCGCTTGGCCTGAAGCTCGGACTTGGTGGCGCGGAGCGAGACCGCCTGCGCCCGGCCCCGGCCCTCGGCCAGCGCCTCGGCAAAGGTGCCGAACAGCACGGTCAGCCACAGCCACACGATCAGCTGCGCCTGGAACGGGATCGAGAGCTTCTCCCCTCCCAGTCCCAGCAGCACGGTTAGCAGCAGCGCCACCACCGCGGTGGTGAACAGCACGGGGTTCTTGATGAGATCCCGCGGATTCAGTTTCTTGAAGGCATCGCCGATCGCCGGAAGGATCAGCTCGCCCGAGAACATCGTCTTGGTCGTCATGGAATGCGTCCTCAGAAGAGCTGGCCGTTGATCATCGCGAGATGATCCGCGATCGGGCCGAGCGCGAGGCTGGGAAGGAAGGTCAGGCCGCCGACGATCAGGATGATCCCGACGAGCAGCCCCACCCAGAGCGGTCCGGTGGTCGGGAACGAGCCCGCGGTCGCCGGCGTGTACTTCTTGGCGGCAAGGCTGCCCGCGATCGCCAGCACCGGCACGATCATGAAGAAGCGGCCGAGCCACATCGCGACGCCGAGCAGGCCGTTGTAGAAGGGCGTGCCTGCGGTGAGACCCGCAAAGGCCGAACCGTTGTTCCCGGTCGCCGAGCTATAGGCGTAGAGAATTTCGCTGAAGCCGTGCGGCCCCTTGTTGAGCGGACCCGCGAGACCGGCCGGAAGGACCGCCGACAGCGCGGTGAAGCCGAGCACGCAGAGCGGCACGATGGCGATCGCCAGCACCGCGAGCTTGACCTCGCGGCTTTCGATCTTCTTGCCGACATATTCCGGCGTGCGGCCGACCATCAGGCCAGCGACGAACACCGCAAGGATGGCGAACAGCAGGAAGC
>DATIGZ010000405.1:0-8853 GCA_035481255.1 Sphingomonas sp.
GTCGTGCTGATCCCGATCCGCGTCGGCGTCGGCGCGCGGCTCGGCGCCAATGTCGGCTATATGAAGTTCAGCGAAAAGAGCCGCTGGTTCCCCTTCTGAACCGTCCCGCCTGACGGGGACTGGCGCACCGCCCGCCACCCCGCTAGGCGGAGGCCATGCCAGTCAGCCAAGCCGATATCGACCTCGCCCAGCGCCTCGCCGATGCGGCCGGCGCGGCGATCCGCCCCTATTTCCGCGCCGAGCACGGCCTCGAGGCCAAGGACGATTCGTCCCCGGTGACGCTCGCCGACAAGGCCGCGGAGGCGGCAATGCGGCGCCTGATCATCGCCGAGCGCCCGATGGACGCGATCGTCGGCGAGGAAGAGGAGAATCGCGAAGGCACCAGCGGCCGGACCTGGGTGCTCGACCCGATCGACGGCACGCGCAGCTTCATCGCCGGCCGCCCGATCTTCGGCACGCTGATCGCGCTGCTCGAGGATGGCTGGCCCGTGCTCGGCATCATCGATCAGCCGATCATCGCCGAACGCTGGCTGGGCGTCACCGGCCGCGAGACGCTGTTCAACGGCAAGCCCGCGCACGCCCGCACCTGTCGCGAGCTGTCGAAGGCGCTGCTCGCCACCACCTCCCCCGCCTTGTTCACCGACGGCCAGCTCCACGCGTTCGAGCATGTCGATGCCGCTGTCATGAGCACGGTGCTGGGCGGCGACTGTTATAATTACGGCCTCGTCGCCTCCGGCCATCTCGACATCGTGATCGAGGCCGGGCTCAAGCTCCACGACTTCGCCGCTCTGGTGCCGGTGGTCGAGGGCGCGGGCGGACGCATGTGCGACTGGCAGGGCGACCCGCTCCACGCCGGCAGCAACGGCGAGGTGATCGCCGCCGGCGACCCGGCGCGAATCGAGGAACTCGTCGAGGCGCTCGCCTGCCAGGGGCATTGAGCGCGGAAAGTCTCAAAAGTCACACTCCTACGCGTGCGCGAGTCATTGAGGCCGGCGCGATCGCGGGCTTCACGCGAAGGCGCGCGCCGAACGCCTGCCTGTCATGTCAAAGAGCGCGGCCGGATCGTCGGCCCGTGCCAGCCAAGCAGCCGAATTCCAACATTGCAAGGTGAGGGAACGGGCTGGAGCGGGCCGGTGCCGCTGGCGGTTGCAAAATCGCCGCGAACCAACTAATGGCCCGCCTTTCCGCGATTCAGGTGGACCGCCCGGCTAACTAGGGCTGCCGGGGCTGTCTTGTAATCGTCGCGCGTAAAAGGAGACGAAAATGCCCAAGATGAAGACCAAGAGCGGTGTGAAGAAGCGCTTCAAATTCACCGCGACGGGCAAGGTGAAGCACGGCGTCGCCGGCAAGCGTCACCGCCTGAGCAGCCATAACGCGAAGTATATTCGCACCAACCGCGGCACGTCGGTCCTGTCCGACTCCGATGCCGGCCATGTGCGCCTCTGGGCGCCGTACGGCCTGAAGTAAGGAGCACCTGAGACATGGCACGTGTTAAGCGTGGTACGACCACGAAGGCGAAGCATAAGCGGATTTTGGATCAGGCGAAGGGCTATTATGGCCGTCGCAAGAACACCATCCGCATCGCGCGCCAGGCCGTCGAAAAGGCCGGCCAGTACGCCTATCGCGACCGCAAGGTTAAGAAGCGCAGCTTCCGCGCTCTGTGGATCCAGCGCATCAACGCCGGCGTCCGTGCGGAAGGCCTGACCTATTCGCAGTTCATGCATGGCCTGAAGCTGGCGGGGATCGAGCTGGACCGGAAGGTTCTGGCCGACATCGCCATGCACGAGGGTGAGGCGTTTACCGCCATCATCGCGCAGGCGAAGGCGGCTCTGCCCCAGGCCGCCTGAGGCGACCTGTAGCGACCGAACAAATGGGGCGCCGGTGGAGACACCGGCGCCCTTTTTGGTTTTCGCCGCACCTTCCGTCATCCCGGCCTTGTGCCGGGATCCACCGGGAGGCAGGCGAAGGACAAGAGGCTCCAGCGCGCCGCGTGCGGCACGGTGGACCCCGGAACAAGTCCGGGTGACGACGTGAGGGATTTGGCCAGATGACGCTCCAGACCTGGTGGCTCTATGTCACCGCCGTGTTCCTGATCGCCGCGACGCCGGGGCCGAACATGCTGCACGTCATGGCCCAGAGCATCCATCACGGCACGCGCCGCTCGATCGCGTCGATGGCCGGGCTGATGACCGCGGTCCTCACCTGTCTGTTCGCCTCGGCCGCAGGCCTCGGTGCGCTGCTCAAGGCATCGCCGATGCTGTTCGACGTGCTGCGCTATGCCGGCGTCGCCTATCTCGTCTGGCTCGGGATCAAGGCGTGGCGCGCGCCGGTCGCAGACAGCGATCCCGATGCCGAGAAACCCGCCCCGCCATCGCTCAGCGCGCTGTACGCGACCGGGCTCGGCACCGGCTTCGCCAATCCAAAGCTGATCGTCTTCGCCGCGGCGCTGTTCCCGCAGTTCATCGACACGGGCAAGCCGTTCGCGCCGCAGCTTGCGATCCTGGTGGCGAGCTTCATCGTGATCGAGACCTTCTGGTACTCCGTCTACGCGCTGGGCGGCCGCTCGCTCGCAGCCTGGCTCGCCCCGGCCAACCGCCAGCGCCTGTTCAACCGCGTCACCGGCGGAATCTTCGTCGCGTTCGGCGCGGCGCTGTTCGGAAGCCGCGTCTAAGCCTTGACCTTCGCGCCCGACTGCGGTTCGGGCCAATGCGACCAACGAACGGAATTTCGATGACCACCGATCTCGACCAACTCAGGGCCGAACTCCTCGCCTCGATCGATGCCTCGTCCGGTGTCGACGCGCTCGACGCGGTACGCGTCCATGCGCTCGGCAAGCAGGGCGCCGTCACCGGTCTGCTCAAGACGCTCGGCGGCATGTCGCCCGAGGAGCGGCAGGAGACCGGCCCGCGCATCCACGCACTGCGCGAGGCTGTGACCGACGCGATCGCCGCGCGCAAGGCGGCGCTTGAGGGCGCGGCGCTCGAAGCGAAGCTCGCCGCCGAGACGCTCGACATGACCCTGCCGGTCGATGGCGTGCCCGCGGGCAGCGTACATCCGGTTTCGCAGGTGATGGACGAACTCGCCGAGATTTTCGCCGACCTGGGCTTCGCGGTCGCGACCGGTCCGGAGATCGAGGACGACTGGCACAATTTCACCGCGCTCAACATTCCCGAGACGCACCCCGCGCGCGCGATGCACGACACCTTCTATCTCGCGGGTGATCACGCCTCGCCGATGGTGCTGCGCACCCACACCTCGCCGGTGCAGATCCGCGCGATGAAGGCGGCGGGCGGGCAGAAACCGGTGCGGATCATCGCCCCTGGTCGCACCTATCGCAGCGACAGCGACGCCACCCACACCCCGATGTTCCATCAGGTCGAGGGGCTGGTGATCGACAAGGGCATCACCCTTGGCCACCTCAAATGGACGCTGGAGACCTTCCTCAAGGCGTTCTTCGAGCGCGACGACATCGTCCTGCGCCTGCGCCCGAGCTACTTCCCCTTCACCGAGCCGTCGGCGGAGGTCGATGTCGGCTTCTCGATCGTCAACGGCAAGCGCGTGATCGGCGGGTCCGAAGGCTGGATGGAGGTGCTGGGCAGCGGCATGGTCCACCGCAAGGTGATCGAGGCCGGCGGCTATGATCCCGACGAATGGCAGGGCTTTGCCTTTGGCTGCGGGATCGACCGCCTGGCGATGCTCAAATACGGGATGGATGATTTGCGCGCCTTCTTCGACGGCGATCTGCGCTGGCTCAAGCACTATGGTTTCTCGGCGCTCGACGTGCCCACGCTGAGCGGGGGAGTGGGCGCATGAAGTTCACCCTGAGCTGGCTCAAGGAGCATCTGGATACCGACGCGACGCTCGAGCAGATCGACGCGGCGCTGACTCGTGTCGGGCTCGAGGTCGAGGGCATCGAGAATCCGGGCGAGAAGCTCGCGGCATTCCGCGTCGCGAAGGTGCTCACCGCCGAACGCCACCCGCAGGCCGACAAGCTTCAGGTGCTGACGATCGACACCGGCGACGGTGTGCCGCTTCAGGTCGTGTGCGGCGCGCCCAATGCGCGCGCCGGTCTGGTCGGCGTGCTCGGCCTGCCCGGCGCGGTGGTTCCGGCCAACGGCATGGTGCTCAAGGTCGCCGCGGTGCGCGGGGTCGAATCGAACGGCATGATGTGCTCGACGCGCGAGTTGGAACTCGGTGACGATCATGACGGCATCATCGAGCTGCCCGAGGACGCCCCGGTCGGCACCAGCTTCCCCGATTACGCTGGTCTCAACGATCCGGTGTTCGACGTGTCGATCACGCCGAATCGTCAGGACTGCATGGGCGTGCGCGGCATCGCACGCGACCTTGCCGCGGCGGGCCTCGGCACGCTGAAGCCCCTCGACGCCACCCCGGTGAAGGGCGAGGGTGCCGGGCCGGAGGTGCGGATCGACGCGCCCGAAGGCTGCCCGGCCTATTATGGCCAGACCGTGCGCGGCGTCACCAACGGCGCTTCACCCGAATGGATGCAGGCGCGGTTGAAGGCCGTGGGCCAGCGCCCGATCTCGGCTCTGGTCGACATCACCAATTACGTGATGATCGACCTTGGCCGTCCGCTTCACGTCTATGACAAGGCCAAGCTCTCGGGCGCGCTGGTGGTGCGCAAGGCCAAGGCCGGCGAGCAGGTGCTGGCGCTCAACGAAAAGACCTATACGCTCGACGAGAGCATCACCGTGATCGCCGACGATACCGGCGTCCACGATATCGGCGGCATCATGGGCGGCGAGGATACCGGCGTGTCGGAGACGACCACCGATGTCGTCATCGAATGCGCCTTCTTCGATCCCGAGCATATCGCGCGGGCCGGGCAGAAATTGCTGCTCACCTCGGACGCCCGCACCCGCTTCGAGCGCGGCGTCGACCCGGCCTTCCTTGAGGACGGCATCGCCATCGCCGCGCGGCTCGTCACGCAGCTGTGCGGCGGCACCGCCAGCGAAGTCACGCGCGCCGGCACGCTGCCGCATGTCGGCATCACCACCGGCTACGATCCGGTGCTGGCCGAGACGCTGGGCGGCCTCGCCATTCCCGCGGGACGCCAGAAGCAGATCCTCGAATCGCTCGGCTTCACGGTCGAGCCGCTCGACGCCAATGGCGATCCGGTCGGGATCGATGCGGGCTTCGACGCCTTCCGCGTCACCGCGCCGAGCTGGCGCCGCGACGTCGACGGCCCCGCCGATCTGGTCGAGGAAGTGATCCGCATCGAGGGGATCGACAACGTCCCCTCGACTCCGCTGCCGCGTGCCCCCGGCGTCGCGACGCCGACCGCCACGGCCGAGCAGAAGCTCGAGCGCCGGATGCGCCGCACCGCGGCGTCGCGCGGGTTCAACGAAGCGGTGACGTGGAGCTTCATCGCCGAGAAGGAAGCCGCGGCCGTGGGCGGCGGCGCATGGACGCTCGCCAATCCGATCAGCGAAGATTTGAAGGTCATGCGCCCGTCGCTGCTGCCCGGGCTGCTGATGGCCGCGGGCCGCAACGTGAAGCGCGGCGCGACGAGCGCGCGGCTGTTCGAGATCGGCCGCCGCTATCTTGCGGACGCCGAGAAGCTGACGCTGACCGCGCTCCTCGCCGGCAACAAGACCCCGCGCGGCTGGGCGAACGGCAAGGCGCAGCCCTTCACCGCCTATGACGCCAAGGCCGAAGCGCTGGCGCTGCTCGAAGCCGCCGGCGCGCCGGTCGGCAACCTGCAGGTGATGGGCGAGGCGGGCGAGGCCTGGCACCCCGGCCAGTCGGCGACGCTGCGCCTTGGTCCCAAGACCGTCCTCGCCGCGTTCGGCATGCTGCACCCGGCGCTGCTCAAGCAGTTCGACCTCGACGGCCCGGTCGCCGCGGTCGAGATCTTCCTCGATGCGATTCCGGGCATGCGTTCGACGGGTTTCATGCGTCCCGCCTATACACCGCCGGCGCTTCAGGCGGTGACGCGCGACTTCGCCTTCATCGTTCCGGCGGAGCTGGCGGCGGGCGATCTCGTCCGCGCGGTCAAGGGCGCGGACAAGGCGGCGATCACCGATGCGCGGCTGTTCGACCTGTTCACCGGCGCGGGTGTCGAAGACGGCAAGAAGAGCCTCGCGGTCGAGGTCACGCTGCAGCCGGGCGAGAAGAGCTTCACCGACGCCGAGATCAAGGCGGTGGCCGACAAGGTCGTCGCCGCGGCGGCTAAGCTCGGCGCGACGTTGCGCGGCTGAACCGCACCCCACCCGTCACCCCGGCCTTGTGCCGGGGTCCACGGGGCGGCAAGGGGTGCCCAAGAGGCTCAACGCCGTCGCGTGCGGCACTGTGGACCCCGGCACAAGGCCGGGGTGACGGCTAGGGAGATAGTCATGAAGACCGCCCTCATCACCGGCGCGACCTCGGGCTTTGGCGCCGCCGCCTCGCGCGCCTTCGTGGAGGCGGGCTGGCGGGTGATCGGCACCGGGCGGCGCGCGGACCGGCTCGACGCGCTGAAAGCGGAGCTGGGTGACGACAAGTTCTTTCCGGCCGTGTTCGACATCCGCGACGAGGCGGCGCGCGATGCGGTGCTCGACAGCCTGCCCGAGGCGTTTCGCGGAGTCGACCTGCTGGTCAATAATGCCGGATTGGCGCTCGGCACCGAGAAGGCGCAGGAGGCGTCGCTCGACAATTGGCGGGTGATGATCGACACCAACGTCACCGCCCTCGTCTCGATCACCCACAAGCTGCTGCCCACCCTGATCGAACGGCGCGGCGCGGTCATCAACCTGTCCTCGGTCGCCGCGACCTACCCCTATCTCGGCGCCAACGTCTATGGCGGCACCAAGGCGTTCGTGCATCAGTTCAGCCTGTCGCTGCGTAGCGACCTTGCCGGCACCGGCGTCCGCGTCACCTCGATCGAGCCGGGCATGGCGGAGACCGAGTTCACGCTGGTGCGCACCGGCAGCCAGGAAGCCTCGGACAAGCTCTATGGCGGCGCCGATCCGATGACCGCGGAGGATATCGCCGGCATGATCCTGTGGGTCGCCCAGCTTCCCGCGCATCTCAACATCAACACGATGGAGATGATGCCGGTGAACCAGAGCTTCGCCGGCTTCGCGGTGCATCGCCCGGGATGATCGAGATCCGCTCCGGCGCGGTCACCGCGGCGATCGACCCGCTCGGCGCGGAGCTGGTCAGCCTGCGCGACGCACAGGACCGCGAGTGGATGAGCGACGGCGATCCCGCATACTGGACCGGGCGCGCGCCCCTGCTGTTCCCGATCGTCGGCAAGCTCAACGGCGACACCTATCGGCTCGACGGCAAGGAATATGCCCTGCCACAGCACGGTTTCGCGCGGCGTCGTGATTTCACGCTGGTCGAGCAGGCGGCGAACCGCGCGCGTTTCCGGCTGGTCGATGACGATGCGAGCCGCGCCGTCTATCCCTTCGCCTTCGCGCTCGACGCCGCGTTCACGCTGACCGATGCGACGCTGGTGATGGAAATCGCCGTCACCAATCGCGGCGACGTCGCGATGCCCGCGAGCTTCGGCTTCCATCCCGCCTTTGCCTGGCCGCTGCCCGGCGGCGGTGTAAAGGAGGCACATCGCATCGTGTTCGAGCACGACGAGCCGGCACCGCTCAACCGGATCGAGGGCGGGCTGATCGGGGCCGCCGACCGCGCGACGCCGGTCGAGGGCGACACGCTGTGGCTGCGCGACGATCTGTTCGCGGACGATGCGCTGGTCTGGGAAGCGCCCGGCAGCCGCGCGCTGCGCTATTGCTGCGAGGACGGGCCGGAGTTGGCGATCGCCTTCCCCGACATGCCGACGCTGGCGGTATGGACCAAGCCCGGCGCGCGCTTCATCTGTATCGAGCCATGGCAGGGCCATGCCGATCCCGCCGGGTTCACCGGCGAGATCTGGGACAAGCCGGGCATGCTCCGTCTGGAGCCGGGCGAGCGCCACGCCTTCACGATGACCGTGACGCTCGCCTGATCCCGATCAGCTTTCGATGAAGGCAAGCAGGTCGGGGTTCACCACCTCCGGATGCGTCGCGCACAGGCCGTGCGGCAGGCCCTCATAGGTCTTGAGCGTGCCGTGCTTGAGCAACCCGATCGCCTTCAGCGCGCTGTCGTGGATCGGCACGATCTGGTCGTCGGTGCCGTGCATCACCAGCACGGGAATATCCAGCGCCTTCAGATCCTCGGTGAAGTCGGTCTCGCTGAACGCCTTGATGCAGTCGTAATGCGCCTTGGCGCCGCCCATCATCCCCTGGCGCCACCAATTGTCGATCAGCCCCTGGCTGACCTTCGCGCCGTCGCGGTTGAAGCCGTAGAAGGGGCCGGCGGGGACATCGATGTAGAATTGCGCGCGATTGGCGACGAGCGCCTCGCGAAAGCCGTCGAACACTTCGATCGGCAGCCCTTCGGGATTGCTCTCCTTCTTGACCATCACCGGCGGCACCGCGCCGATCAGCACCGCCTTGGCGATCCGCCCCGGCTCGGCGCGCGCGGCGTAATGCGCCACCTCGCCCCCACCGGTCGAATGGCCGACATGGATCGCGCCCTTCAGGTCGAGCGCCTTCACCAGCGCAGCGACGTCGGCGGCATAGGTGTCCATCTCATTCCCTTCCCAGGTTTGGGAAGAGCGGCCATGCCCGCGCCGGTCATGCGCGATCACGCGATAGCCCTTGTGAAGGAAGAACAGCATCTGGTTGTCCCAGTCGTCCGCGCTGAGCGGCCACCCATGATGGAACATGATCGGCTGGCCATCCTTCGGGCCCCAATCCTTGTAGAAGATGGTGGCGCCGTCGCCCGTGACTATCGTGGACATGAGAGGTCTCCCTGATGTTGATTGCTTTGGAGGAAGGCCGCCTTGGCCTGCCAGAT
>DATIGZ010000406.1:0-13412 GCA_035481255.1 Sphingomonas sp.
TGGCAGAATTGCGGCGCAGCGGATTGTTATGAGCCTTTACGCCCGATCACCTCGACCCGCGCCGCGACCTCGTCGCGCACCGCGGCGGGGACGAACTTGGCGATCTCGCCGCCGAACATCGCGATTTCCTTGACCAGCCGGCTGGCGATCGGCTGGAGCGAGACGTCGGCCATCAGGAAGACGGTCTCGATCCGGCTGTTGAGCTGCTGGTTCATGCCGGCCATCTGATATTCGTATTCGAAGTCGGCGACCGCGCGCAGGCCGCGCACGATGACGTTGGCACCTTCACGCTCGGCAAAGTCCATCAGCAGCGAATCGAAGCTGACGACATGGATCTCGCCGCTGATCCCGGCGACCTCGCGCTTCACCATCGCCATCCGCTCATCGACCGTGAACATCGGGTTCTTGGACGGGTTGGTGGTGACGCCGATGACCAGCCGGTCGACCAGCTTCGCCCCGCGGCGGATAATATCCATATGGCCAAGCGTGATCGGGTCGAAGGTGCCGGGATAGACGCCGGTGCGAATGGTCATGTCATGGGCTCCATGAGAGATCAGCGGTCGCGCTCGAGGACATAGCGGGCGATGTCGCGGAGAAGGTCGGCTTCCTCGCCAAAAGCATGGAGGTGCTCGATCGCCTGATCGACCAGCATCCGCGCCTGTTCGCGCGCGCGATCGGGGCCGAGCAGGGAGAGGAAGGTCTCCTTGCCCGCGTCGGCGTCCTTGCGCAGCTTCTTGCCCGCGGCTTCCTCGTCGCCCTGGGCGTCGAGCAGGTCGTCGGCGATCTGGAAGGCGAGGCCGATATCGCGGGCATAGCCCCGAAGCCCGGTGCGCCCCTCGTGCGGAACCCGCCCGAGGATCGCGCCCGCCTCGACCGACCAGGCGATCAGCGCGCCGGTCTTGAGCGCCTGACAGCGAGTCACCGTGGCCAGGTCGAAGCTCGACTGCTCGGCCATCAGGTCCATCATCTGCCCGCCCGCCATGCCCGCGGGGCCGGCGGCGCGGGCGAGTTCCGCGACCAGCTCGGCACGGACGAAGGGATCGGCATGGGTGGCGGGATCGGCCAGCACCTCGAACGCGAGCGCATGGAGGCAATCGCCGGCGAGGATCGCGGTCGCCTCGTCATAGGCGCGATGCACGGTCGGCTTGCCGCGGCGCAGATCGTCATTGTCCATCGCGGGCAGATCGTCGTGGATCAGCGAATAGACATGGATGCACTCGACCGCGATGGCGGTGCGGGCGGCACAGGCGGGATCGACCGCGAACAGGCTGGCGCTGGCGAAGGTCAGCAGCGGGCGAAGCCGTTTGCCGCCGCCGATCGCGGCATGGCGCATCGCCGCATAAAGGCGCGCGCGGGGGTCGGCAGGGACGGGCAACAGCAGATCGAACTGACGGTCGATCTCGTCCGCCACGTCGCGCATCGCCGACTGGAGCGCGAGACTGGCGTTGGACACCGTTGCGGTCATCCGGCCGCGAAGGGGGTGGCGCCGGTGACGCGGCCGTCGGCATCGGCGCGAATCGCTTCGATCCGGGCCTGTGCCGCGTCCAGCCGGGCGGCGCATTGTTTGCGCAGCGCGTCGCCGCGTTCGTAGAGCGCGATAGCCTCGTCCAGCAGCGCGTCGCCGCTTTCGAGGCGGGAGACGATTCGTTCGAGTTCCTTCAGCGCATCCTCGAACGAAAGCGCGGCGATGTCGGTCTCCTCGGTCATGGCGCCGCTATGCGCTGCGGGCGGAACCAATTCAACCTCCCGCAATTGCTGTGCCGTCCCTACATTGTCCGCGCCCGCATTACGCACGAAGGAGACCCGCCATGTTCACCAGCATCAATCCGGCGACCGGCGAGGAGGGGGCGAGCTTCGAGGCGCTGGACGATGACGGGATCGAGGCGGCGCTGGCACGCGCCGAGGCGGCGTACCGGTCGTGGCGGGTGAGCGAGATCGCGCAGCGAACCGCGTTGCTGACCGCAATCGCCGATGCGTTCGAGGCGAACAGGCAGCATCTGGCCGAAACCGCGACGCGAGAGATGGGCAAGACGCTCGCCTCCGCGCTGGCCGAGGTGGAGAAGTGTGTCGCCGGCTTCCGGCACTATGCCGAAAGGGGGCCGGAGTATCTGGCGCCGGTCGAGACGAAGACCGCGAGCGGGCGCGCGGTGGGGCACTGGCTGCCGCTGGGTCCGATCCTTGCGGTGATGCCGTGGAATTTCCCTTATTGGCAGGTGGTGCGCTGGCTGGCGCCGACGATCCTCGCGGGCAATGTCGGGCTGCTCAAGCACGCTTCGTTGACACAGGGTTGCGCGGCGCTGATCCAGCAGATGGTGAGCGCCGCGGGCGCGCCCGACGGCGTGTTCCAGAATTTGCCGGTCAAGTCGGACAAGGTGTCGCGGATCATCGCCGACAAGCGCGTGGTCGCGGTGACGCTGACCGGGAGCGAGGGCGCGGGCGCGAAGGTCGCCGAGGCCGCCGGCCGCGCGCTCAAGAAGGTGGTGCTGGAGTTGGGCGGATCGGACCCGTTCATCGTCATGCCCTCGGCCGATCTGGACGTGGCGGTGAAGACGGCGGTCAGGGCGCGCGTGCAGAATGCCGGGCAAAGCTGCATCTGCGCCAAGCGGATGATCGCCCATACCGACGTCTATGACGCGTTTCTCGACAAGTTCACCGCGGCGATGCTGGCGGTGAAGATCGGCGATCCGATGGCGGACGGAGTCGAGATGGGACCGCTGTCGAGCACAGGGCAGCGCGATACGGTGCTGGAGCAGCTCAGGCGTGCCACAGGCGACGGCGCGAGGCTGATCGGCGGCGAGAAGGTCGAGCGCGACGGCGCATGGATGACCGCGGGTGTGCTCACCGATGTCGATCCGGACGCGGACTTCGCGCAGGAGGAGATTTTCGGGCCGGTCGCGATGGTGTTCCGCGCGGACGATATCGACGCGGCAATCGCGCTGGCGAACGACGTGCCGTTCGGGCTGGGATCGAGCGTGTGGACGCGGGATCAGGCGGAGATCGACCGGTTCGTCCGCGACGTCGAGAGCGGGATGACCGCGGTGAACCAGCTGCTCGCCTCGACCCCTGAGGCTCCGTTCGGCGGGGTCAAGCTGTCGGGCCATGGCCGCGAGCTCGGGCCATGGGGGCTGCATGAGTTCATGAATTTGAAGGCGGTGATGCTGCCTGCTTGAGGTCAGACCGTCAGCTCGTTCGCGATCTCGATCAGCAGGTCCTTGCGGCTGAGCTTGCCGATCATCGTCTTGGGCAACTTGTCGCGGATCACCACGGCGTCGACGCGCTCATGCTTGCCGACTTGCGGGTTGAGCCAGTCGCGCAGCGCCTCGCCCGTCACCGGTTCGGAGTCGTCGTTGAGCGCGACATAGGCGCGCGGCGTCTCGCCGCGATAGGCGTCGGGCATGCCGACCACCAGCGCCTCCTTCACCGCCGGGTGGCGGTAGAGCACTTCCTCGATATGCTTGGGGAAGACCTTGAAGCCGCCGACCGCGATCATGTCCTTGAGGCGGTCGACGATGCGGATGAAGCCGTCCTCGTCGATCTGGCCGACATCGCCGGTGCGCAGCCAGCGCTGACCCGCGGCGTCGGTGCAAAAGGTGCTGTCGTCGGTTTCGGGCCGGTCCCAATAGCCCTGCATCATCTGCGGACCCGCAAGGACGATTTCACCCGGTTCGCCTTCCGGCGCGAGCTTTGACGGATCTTCCTTGTCCACCAGCCGCACGCGGGTGGCGATGATCGGCTGGCCGATGGTGCCGGACTTCCCTTCCGCGACATAGGGGTTGGCGGAGACGACCCCCGAACTCTCGGACAGGCCATATCCCTCGATCAGCTTCGCGCCGGTCGCGGCTTCGAAGCGGGTCTTGAGCTCGGCGGGGAGCGGCGCGCCGCCCGAGATGCAGTAGTTGAGGCTCGACCAGTCGGTGGTCGCCGACTTGGGATGATCGAGCAGCGCCTGAAACATCGTCGGCACCCCGGGCAGGGCGAGCGGCCGGGTGCGCGTGATCGCGGCGAGCGCCTGCGCCGCGTCGAAGCGCGGGAGCATCACGATCTCGCCGCCGGTGATCACGGTGCGGTTGAGCACGCAGGTATTGGCGAAGACGTGGAAGAAGGGCAGCACGCCCAGCACCTTGTCCTTGGTCGTGCCGAGCTCGGGGTCGAGCTTCGCCACCTGCCGCGCGTTGGCGCTGAGGTTCTGGTGGGTGAGCATCGCGCCCTTGGGCACGCCGGTGGTGCCGCCGGTATACTGGATCAGCGCGAGATGCGTCTCCGGGTCGATCGCCGCGGTCTCGCACGCGCCGTCATTGGCGATGAGCCGGGAGAAAGCGAGGATGCGGGGATCGTCGGGCTTCTCCGCGACTTCCTTCGCCTTGAACCAGCGATAGAGCAGCGATTTGGCGGGAGGCAGCGCGCCCGCGACCGAGCCGACGACGAGCCGCTCGAGGCTGCTCGCCTCCAGCACCTTCAGCGCGGTGGGGAGCAGCGCGGTGGCGCTGAGCGTGAACAACAGGCGTGTGCCCGAATCCTCGACCTGCGCTTCGAGTTCCTCGACCGAGTAGAGCGGCGAGAAGTTCACCACCGTCGCGCCGAGCTTGAGGATGCCGTAATAAGCCGCGACGTAATGCGGCACGTTGGGCAGGAACAGGCCGATGCGATCGCCCGGGCCGTAGCCCAGCGCCTTCAGGCCGCAGGCGACGCGGTTCGCGCCGTCGAGCGTCTCGGCATAGCTGTAGTGCCGGCCCATGAAGTCGAGCAGCGGGGCATTGCCCATCCGCCGCGCGGAATCGTCGAAGGCGGCGGCCATCGACAGCGGCGGCAGGTGCTGGTCCCAGGGGCCGGGGTGACGATAGGCGGTACGCCAGACCTGCTCGGGATCGCTCATTTACACGAGTGTAAGCAAGTCGCCGGGCGTGTCAACGCGGCGGAATTCAGCGGCCGCCGCGCTTCGCGGTCCAGGTGTAAAGCACCGAAACGGCCATGATGCCGAGATTGACCGCCGCCTTGAACTTGCGCGGGGCGGTGTCGGTCACTTCATGCGTGAGTATCTGAATATCGGCCGAGGTCGAGGGCATGGCGGTGAGCGCCAGCAATGCCGCGCCGCCACCCGCGAGTGCGATCCTCCGCTTGCTGATGCTGTCCATGTCTCGCGGCCTCCCAATGCCGCGGGTCATTACGCACGCGTCGGCTGAACGGCAACTGAATTAGCTTCGGGTCAGGCCGCTTTCGTGGCGGTGCGGACTCGGTCCCGGCCTGCTGACTTCGCGCTGAACAATGCGGTGTCGGCGGCGCGGTAGAGCGACTTCCAGTCGGATTCGCTGGCGAGCGGCCCGGTGGCGGCGCCGATGCTGGCGGTGACGCGCAGATCGAACGGCATGCGCGTCGCGCGCAGGCGGGTGAGGATGGTGTTGGCATCGACCGGTTCGCCCATCGCGGTCACGATCGCGAACTCCTCCCCCCCGAACCGCGCGATCAGCGCGTTGGTGGGAGCGATCCCGCGCAGCGTGCGCGCGACGACGCGCAGCACCTCGTCTCCGCCGTCATGGCCGAGCGTGTCGTTGACCTGCTTGAAATGGTCGAGGTCGAGGATCAGCAGCGTCTGCACGCCCGAACGGCCGATCGCCTGCGCCAGGAACGAGCGGCGGTTGAGCAGGCCGGTGAGCGGGTCGGTGTCGGCCAGCCGGCGCGCGACGGTCTCCGCGGCGACCGCGGCGTCGCGCTCGCGGCTGAGCAGCCGGATGCGATAGGCGATCGCGATCGAGGAGATCAGCGCTTCGGCCGCCATCGACAGGATGGTCGAATTGTCGAGCCAGAAATTCCAGCGGATCAGCCCCAGATTGGCGAGCACGCGCAGGCTGGCGGCGAAGATCGGCAGCGCCCAGGCGAGCGCGAACACCCACAGGAAGTTGGAGCGCCCGCGCCACGCGCTCCACAATGTCGCCGACACGCAGATCAGCACACCGAAAAAGACCCAGCTGTACACGCGATCGACCAGCTGCACGCCCAGCGGCGCGAACATCACGAAGAAGACGCCGGTACCGATCAGGGTCACGACGGTCGTGCGGATCAGCAGCCGGAGGCGCGGACCGAACACATGCTCCTCGAAAAAGGCGCGGGCGAACAGCAGCGCCGAGGAGCAGGCGAGGGTGAGCAGCAGATAATTGAGGCGCAGCCGGTCGTTGTTGGCGATATCCGGGATGAGCCACGCCATCGCCCCGGACGAAGTGAAGGCATATGCCATCAACGCGCTGACCATCAGGCAATAAGCGAGCTGAAACCGGTACCGGAGCGAGGCCCAAAGCGCGAGATTATAGACCAGCAACGCCAGTGCGAGACCGCCAAAGCCGCTATAGACCGCCGCCATGACGAGGTTGGAGCGATCGCTTTCCGCCTTGGTCGCGAGACGCGGGCCGATGACGATGCCGCGCAGATTGCCCGCGCCCTCGACCTTCCACATCACCCGCTGAACCGGCGCGCGATAGCGGGGCAGGGGGTATTCAACGATCGCGCCGAGCTGGATGCGTTGGGTCACGCCGCGATTGTCGTCCGCCATCGTCGCGATGCGGCCGTCGGCGTAGAGGACATGCAGCGTCAGCGCCTGTTGCCAGACGCTGCCGAGCCGCGCGACGAGCGGCCGGCGCGACCGCGAACGCTCGCCGATATCGTTCGAGATCACCCAATAATCGCCGGTCCCGAATTCGGTTTGTTTGGTGGTGCAATCAAAGCGCCGGGGCTGGTGAATCAGGCGGGCGGGATCGTCGCCCGGCAGCGCGCGCAGCACGCAGACCTTGAGCGGGCGGCCGACCTGCCCGGCGCCGAGATTCGCGAACTGGGCATGCGCCGGGGTGGCGAACAGCGCGCACGCGACGACAAGCGCCGCAAGAATGAGTGCCGCGAACCCCCGAACCATATCGAAAGTTTATCCTCCGGTTCGCGAACAACTCGTAAAGACAGGGGCGCGGGAACGACAGGCCTTTCGTCCCGGCCGTGCGGTCAGGCGTTGCCGCGATCGTAGCGTTCGCGGTTGGCGTAGATCGTCGCCAGATGTGCCTGCGCCCAGCCGCCCAGTCCAAGCACCGGTTCGGAAAGCGAATGGCCGAGATCGGTGAGGCGGTATTCGACCTGCGGCGGAACCGTCGGATGCACCGTGCGCGCGACCAGCCCGTCGCGTTCGAGCGCCTTGAGCGTCCGGGTCAGCATCTGCTGAGAAATTCCATCCACTGCGCGCTTCAACTCATTGAAGCGCCGCGGGTTCTCGCGCAGCGTCATCACCACCAGCACGGTCCATTTTTCGCCCACCCGGGCGAGGACACTGACGATCGTCCGGCAGTCGCGATGATTGGTGGGAGTCATACCGGTGTGACCTGGCCTCAAAAATATGCGTTCTTGGCGGAGTGATAGTGGTCACATAGCTGGTGCTGGTCACAAATCCAGACCGGGAAATTGACCATGCGACTTCTTCATATCGATTCCAGCATCCAGGGCGCCGGTTCGGCGAGCCGCGCGATCAGCGCGGCCGTCGTCGCGCGGCTTAAGGACGATGCGCCTTCAATCGAGATCGGCTATCGCGATCTGGTCGCGCAGCCGCTGCCGCATCTGACGCTCGACGTGCTGGCCGACCCCGCGGCCAATGTCGAACTGCAGGCGTTCCTTGCCGCCGACATCGTCGTGATCGGCGCGGGCTTCTACAATTTCAGCATCCCGAGCCAGCTCAAGGCATGGCTGGACCGTATCCTGATCGCCGGACAGACCTTCAGCTACGGTCCCGACGGACCGCAGGGCCTTGCGGGCGGCAAGCGCGTGATCGTCGCGCTGACTCGGGGCGGCTTTTATGGCGAGGGCGCGCCCGGTGCTCCGCACGAGCATGGCGAAACCTATCTCAAATCGGCGTTGGGCTTCATCGGCATCGCGCCGGAGTTCGTCGTCGCCGAAGGGCTGGCGCTGGGCGATGAGGCGCGCGCGGCAGGGGTGGCCGGTGCGCTGAGCGCGGCGCGCGGGCTTGCGGGCACCGCCGCCACCGCCTGAGCCGTCACGCGGAGGAAAGAAGGGGCGGGATCACTCCCGCCCCTTTTCGTTACTTGGCCTTGGCCGCGACGGTCTTCTTGCCGCCGCCGCCCTTTTTGGGCCGCTTGGGCGCCGCCGGAGTGATCGCGAAGGTCAGCGCGCCGTCCTTCAGCTTCACCTCGACCTCGCCGCCATGGACGAGCTTGCCGAACAGTAGCTCCTCGGCCAGCGGCTGCTTGATCTTCTCCTGAATGAGGCGGCCCATCGGGCGCGCGCCATAGAGCTTGTCGTAGCCGCGCTCGGTGAGCCACGCCTTCGCCGCGTCGTCGAGGCCGATATGGACGCCGCGATCGGCGAGCTGCAGCTCGAGCTGGAGGATGAACTTCTCGACCACCCGCTCGACCACCTTGGGCGGAAGATAATCGAACGGCACGATCGCATCGAGGCGGTTGCGGAATTCGGGGGTGAAGAGCTTCTTCACCGCGTCTTCCTGAACGTCCTCGCGGCTCATCTCGCCGAAACCGATACTCTCCCGCGCCATGTCGGACGCGCCGGCATTGGTCGTCATCACCAGGATGACGTTGCGGAAGTCGACGGTCTTGCCGTGGTGATCGGTCAGCTTGCCGTTGTCCATCACCTGCAACAGGATGTTGAACAGGTCCGGATGCGCCTTCTCGACCTCGTCGAGCAGCAGCACGCAATGCGGCTGCTGGTCGATCGCATCGGTGAGCAGGCCGCCCTGATCGTAACCGACATAGCCCGGAGGCGCGCCGATCAGGCGGCTGACGCTGTGACGCTCCATATATTCGGACATGTCGACGCGCTGCAGCGGGATGCCCAGCAGCTCGGCGAGCTGCTTGGTCACCTCGGTCTTGCCGACGCCGGTCGGGCCGCTGAACAGATAGTTGCCGATCGGCTTTTCGGGATCGCGCAGGCCGGCACGGCTTAGCTTGATCGCGCTGGCCAGCACCTCGATCGCCTTGTCCTGCCCGAACACGACGCGCTTGAGGTCGGTCTCGAGATTGGCGAGCGTCTTGGTGTCGTCGGTCGAGACCGATTTCGGCGGGATGCGCGCCATCGTCGCGATCACCGCCTCGATCTCCTTGGGCGTGATCGTCTTCTTGCGCTTGGACGGCGGCACCAGCATCTGCATCGCGCCGACCTCGTCGATCACGTCGATCGCCTTGTCGGGCAGCTTGCGGTCGTTGATGTAGCGCGAGCTCAGTTCCACCGCCGACTTGATCGCGTCGGGGGTGTACTTGACCTTGTGATGGTCCTCGAACGCGGTGCGAAGCCCGGCGAGGATCTTGATCGTATCCTCGATCGTCGGCTCGTTGACGTCGATCTTCTGGAACCGGCGCAGCAGTGCGCGGTCCTTCTCGAAATGGTTGCGGAACTCCTTGTAGGTCGTTGATCCGATGCAGCGGATCGACCCGCCGGAGAGCGCCGGCTTGAGCAGGTTCGACGCATCCATCGCGCCGCCGCTGGTCGCGCCTGCGCCGATCACCGTGTGAATCTCGTCGATGAACAGCACCGCGTGGGGCAGCTTCTCAAGCTCCGAGACGACCTGCTTCAGCCGTTCCTCGAAGTCGCCGCGATAGCGGGTGCCGGCCAGCAGCGCGCCCATGTCGAGCGAGTAGATCACCGCTTCCTTGAGCACGTCGGGCACGTCGCCCTCGACGATCTTGCGCGCCAGGCCTTCCGCGATCGCGGTCTTGCCGACGCCGGGATCGCCGACATAGAGCGGGTTGTTCTTCGAACGGCGGCACAGGATCTGGACGGTGCGATCGACCTCCGGACCGCGGCCGATCAGCGGATCGACCTTGCCGGCCTTGGCCTTCTCGTTGAGGTCGACGGTGAACTGCTTGAGCGCGCTCTCGCCCTTCTTGCCGCTCTCGTTCTTCGCGGGCTTCTCTTCCTCGACCGCGCCCTTGGGGGGCGAAGCCTCGGTCGGCGTCGAGCCCTTGCCGACGCCGTGGCTGATGAAGCTGACCGCGTCGAGGCGGCTCATATCCTGCTGCTGCAGGAAATAGACGGCGTAGCTCTCCCGCTCGCTGAACAGCGCGACCAGCACGTTGGCGCCGGTCACCTCGTCGCGGCCCGAGGACTGGACGTGAAGGATCGCGCGCTGGACGACGCGCTGGAAGCCGCTGGTGGGCGAGGGGTCGGTGGCCTGGTCGACGCGCAGCGCCTGAAGCTCGGTGTCGAGATAGTGCGCGACGGTGGTCTTGAGCTCGTCGAGATCGACCCCGCACGCGCTCATCACCTTCGAGGCGTGCTCATCGTCGACCAGCGCCAGCAGCAGATGCTCGAGCGTCGCATATTCGTGGCGGCGCGAGCTTGCGGCTTCGAGAGCGCGGTGGAGGGTCGATTCCAGGGCGGAGGCGAAACTAGGCATTCGGATACAACTCCAGTCGGGCCATCAGGACATACGGCCCGTCTTTTCCAATGTTGGAAGTGCGGGCCTCGGCATCAACCACTGGCGCATCAAGCACCGCGAGCCTCGCGCCGGAGTTCATGGCGTTACGCCCGATCCCCGGTGCTACGCTCATCGCTTGAATAGAGCGTCCGCGCTTGCGCGATGGTTAACGGCGCGTTCCATCTTTTGCCGGCAGCGCGCGATTTCCGCTTCGAGCAGCTGGATGCGCTCGGCCAGTTCCTCGACCGAGAAGGGGTCAAGGTCTTGCCGGGCGAGCTGCGCGGCGGCGTCGTCGGTGCGACGGGGAAGATCGGCCTCGTCCATTGCGGTGCAGCGTCGGATGCGAGGCGGGCGATGTCAAGCGGCCCTCAAGGGATAAAACTGGTGATAGATTGGCCGGGTGAAGCCTTGACGTCGTGCCCTCGGCACCCGATTCAGGGGGGCAAGGGGGAGCGGAATGACCAGCGTGCCACAGCAGATGACGGCGATCGACCCGGAGGTTCCGGGCGGACCCGAAGTGCTGATCCCGGTCCAGCGCCCCGTGCCGCAGCCGGGTGCTGGCGAAGTGCTGATCCGCGTCGCCGCGGCGGGGGTCAACCGGCCCGACGTCGTCCAGCGGCTGGGCGCCTATCCCCCGCCGCCGGGCGTGACGTCGATTCCGGGGCTCGAGGTCGCGGGCGAGGTGGTCGCTCTGGGCGCGGGCGTGCCGGCCGAGCTGCTCGGCCAGCCGGTCTGCGCGCTGATCGCCGGCGGAGGCTATGCCGAATATGCCGTCGCGCCGGTCGGCCAGTGCCTGCCCGTGCCCGCGTCGCTGACGATGGCCGAGGCGGCGGCGATGCCCGAGACGCTGTTCACCGTGTGGACCAATTTGTTCGAGCGCGGCTATGCGAGCGAGGGCGAGACCGCGCTGGTGCATGGCGGCACCAGCGGGATCGGGACGATGGCGATCTCGCTGTGCAAGCTGTTCGGCGTGACCGTGATCGTGACCGCGGGCAGCGACGACAAGGTCGCGGCCTGTCTGGAGCATGGCGCGGACCATGCGATCAACTACAGGAGCGAGGATTTCGTCGCGCGGGTGAAGGAAATCACCGGCGGGCGGGGCGTCGATGTGGTGCTCGACATGGTCGGCGGCGACTATGTCGCGCGCAACATCAAGTGCATGGCCGAGGACGGGCGTCATGTCTCGATCGCCGCGCAGGGCGGGATGCAGGCGACCGTGCCGGTGTTCGAGATCATGCGCCGCCGCCTGACGCTGACCGGATCGACGCTGCGCGCGCGCGACACGGCGTTCAAGGCGCTGGTCGCGGACGAGCTGTCGCGCAACGTGTGGCCGCATGTCGAGGCGGGGAAGCTCAGGCCGGTGATCGACCGCGCCTTCCCGCTCGCCGAGGCGGCCGAGGCGCACCGCCACATGGAGAGCGGCGCGCATATGGGGAAGATCGTTCTCCTGACCGGCGCCTAGTCGGTCCCGGCGAGCGACGCGTAGCGCGCGTCGATCTGCTTCGCCATGTTCAGCAAGTGCGTGCGGGCTTCTTCGAGGTTCGCGGGGCGCGGGGTCCAGTCGGGGTCGGGGAACTGCTCGATCGCGCGCTCGAGATTCGCTTCGTCGACGAACCCCGCGTCCGGCGTCGCCGCGCGCAGATCCCTGAACGGCGCGAGGAAGATATAGCCGTCGAACAGGTCGGCGAGCGTGAAGTCGCGGTCGCAGATGCCGTAATAGCTATAGTCGCGGATCGACCCCATCGGCGCGCCCCGCAGATCGAACCCGGCGGGGCGGTCGCCGTTCAGGCGCATGACCCGCTCGACCGCGCCGTCGCCGGGCTGCTCGAAGAAATCGCGCCGCCCGGGCAGGGCGGGCAGCGACTGGTGGAGCATCACATTGGTGATCCGCGTGCCGTAAGCGGCGTGGAGCCGGTTGCCGAGCGCGTTGGCGGTACGCTGGCAAAAGCCGTCGCCGTCGCTCTGCGTTTGCCCCGCGGCGAAGCGGGTGAAGGCGTGGAGCGTTCCGGTCAGCACCAGCGCCTTCTGCCCCCGGTCCAGCACCTCGCGTGCGATGCGTTCGGCGCGGAACTGATCGACCATGCCGCGCGGGAAGACGTGGCGCAGCGTTTCGGGGGTGCGGGTTCCTGAGAAGCCGCTCCAGTCGAAGACGTAGCTCATATTGACGATGCGGAACGGCGGCTTGCCCCTTGGCAGCGTGCGGTTGAACGCCCATACCGCGCGATAGATGTCGCGATAGTCCTGCCAGCTCCACATCACGTTGTAGTTGAACATGACCGCGCGGGCGGTTTGCGCGTCATAGGCGGGGGCCGTCACCAGCCGGTCGAGCTTCGCCTGATCCTCCTGCGCGCCGAACTCCATGACCAGATTGGTGACACCCGCGGCATAGAGTTTGGGGATCGCGCCGGTGACGAAGGCGACGCTCTGCTTGACGGCGTGATCCTCGCCGAGAAGCACGATGTCGGCGTTGCGGAACTTCGTCACCAGATAGTCGTCGGGCGCCTGCGCCGCGCGGATTTGCGCGAGCCGGCCGGCCTCGGCCTTCGCTTCGGGATCGCCGTCCGGCGCGAGCAGGGGCGCCAGCAGGAAGGTGAACGGATCGGCGAGCCGTGCCGCCCATGCCTTCTCGCTATGGTCGGTGCCCGGATAGACGCGGCTGTCGAACGTGGCTCCCCAGCCGGCGCGGCGCATGAACGCTTCGAACGGCGCGGTATAGGGCGTGTAGCGCGCGTCGAGCGTCTCGCTGCCCCGGTCGACATAGATGCGGTGCCGGTCGGGAGAGAGATGCGCGAGCGCGATCCACGTCTCGAACGCGCGCAGCACCTCACGCGTGTAGAGCGGCGCGGGCGGCATCGGCGCGCCCGAATTGCCCAGGATCCAGTGCATCGACAGCGATGCGCTGCCGCCGAACACCTCCGGATACTGGATCTGCGCGTAGAGCGAGATGAGGCCGCCCATCGACGAGCCCATGACGAAGGTCGCCGAGCGGTCGGTGCGCGTG
>DATIGZ010000407.1:0-6700 GCA_035481255.1 Sphingomonas sp.
CGGCAAGGTCGTGCCGCAGCACGACAATTATTTCGCCACGCTCAACAGCGCGGTCTTCAGCGACGGGACCTTCGTCTACATCCCGGAGGGCGTGCGCTGCCCGATGGAGCTGTCGACCTATTTCCGCATCAATGCCGAGAATACCGGCCAGTTCGAACGCACGCTGATCGTCGCCGACAAGGGTGCGTACGTCTCGTATCTCGAAGGCTGCACCGCGCCGATGCGCGACGAGAACCAGCTCCACGCCGCCGTGGTCGAGCTGGTCGCGCTCGACGATGCCGAGATCAAATATTCGACCGTCGAGAACTGGTATCCGGGCGACGAGAACGGCGTCGGCGGCATCTACAATTTCGTGACCAAGCGCGCGCTCTGCCAGGGCAAGAACTCCAAGGTCAGCTGGACTCAGGTCGAGACCGGCAGCGCGATCACCTGGAAGTATCCGTCCTGCGTGCTGGCGGGTGAGAACAGCGTCGGCGAATTCTATTCGGTCGCGGTGACCAACAACCGCCAGCAGGCCGATACCGGCACCAAGATGATCCATCTCGGCAAGAACAGCCGCTCGACGATCATCTCCAAGGGCATCAGCGCCGGGCGCAGCGACAACACCTATCGCGGCCTCGTCCGCGTCGGCCCGACGGCCGAGAATGTCCGCAACTTCACCCAGTGCGACAGCCTGCTGCTCGGCGACCAGTGCGGCGCACACACCGTGCCGTACATCGAGGTGCGCAATCCCTCGGCCCAGATCGAGCATGAGGCGACCACGTCCAAGATCAGCGAGGACCAGCTCTTCTACGCGATGCAGCGTGGGCTGGATCAGGAAGCCGCGGTCGCGCTGATCGTCAACGGCTTCGCCAAGGAGGTGCTCCAGCAGCTCCCGATGGAATTCGCCGTCGAGGCACAGAAGCTGCTCGGCATCTCGCTGGAGGGAAGCGTCGGTTGATCCTCGCCGCCGTCCTCCTTCTCTCCGCGCAGCAGGGCGCCGCGCCCGAGCCGGAATATGAGGAAGTGGTCGTCACCGCGACCGCGGGCCGGGTCGCGCTCGTCTTCGACAAGGCGGCCGACGGGCGGCTGATCAATTGCCGCGTGTTCAAGTCGAGCGGCGTGCAGACGGTCGATGCCCGCGCCTGCACCTCGCTCCCCGATTGCGTCACCTCGACCAAGGGCCAGCAATTCTGCGGTGGTGAGGGCAAGACGGCGCTGATGGCGGTCGAACCGAAGATCAAGCCCGAGGAACCCAAGCTCGGGCTCGGCGTCACGCTCAAGCCCGATCCGCCCAAGATTCCGGCGGTCGGCCCGGCGGTCGCCACGCAGACCGAGGACGACCCCAACCGCCTCAGCAAGCTCCCGCCCCCGCCCAAGGCGGACAACGGCCCGCCGGTCATCACCTTCGGCGGCCCCAAGGTGGAGGAACCGCGGTGATCGCAGCCTCGCCAGAACCTCAACGGCCCGAATTCCAACGGAAAGACCCATGCTCGTAATCGAAAACCTCCACGCCGAAGTCGACGGCAAGCCGATCCTCAAGGGCCTCAGCCTGTCCGTGAATGCGGGCGAGGTGCACGCGATCATGGGCCCCAACGGCGCGGGCAAGTCGACGCTCGGCTACGTCCTCGGCGGGCGGCCCGGCTATGAAGTGACCGAAGGCAGCGTCACCTTCGACGGGCAGGACCTGCTCGACCTCGATCCGCACGCGCGCGCCGCCGCGGGGCTGTTCCTCGGCTTCCAGTATCCGGTCGAGATCCCGGGCGTCTCCAACGTCCAGTTCCTGCGCGAAAGCCTCAACAGCCAGCGCCGCGCGCGCGGCGAGACGCCGCTGTCGGGCGCCGAGTTCCTGAAGCTCGCCCGCGCCCAGGCCGGCGCGCTCGAGATGGACGCCGAAATGCTAAAGCGCCCCGTCAATGTCGGCTTTTCGGGCGGCGAGAAGAAACGCAACGAAATGGTCCAGATGGGCATCCTGAACCCCAAGTTCGCGGTGCTGGACGAGACCGATTCCGGCCTCGACATCGATGCGCTGCGTATCGTCGGCGAAGGCATCAACCGCATCATGCGCGCGCCCGACAAGGCGGTGCTGCTCATCACTCACTATCAGCGCCTGCTCGATTACGTGAAGCCCGACGCGGTCCACATCCTCGCCGATGGTCGCATCGTGAAGACCGGCGGTCCCGAACTCGCGCTCGAGCTGGAGCGCGAGGGTTACGCGCAGGTTGCGGCCTGAACCGATGAGCACGCGCACCCTCCCCTCCGCGCGCGAGGAAGCGTGGCGCTGGAGCGATATGGACACGCTCCGCGCCGCCGCCGACACCGCGTCCGCGACGACCGGGATCGATCCCGCCGCCTTGTTCCTCGACCTGCCCGGCCCGCGCCTGCTGTTCGTCGATGGCGCGTTCGAACCGGCCCATTCGCGTCCCGGCCCGGTCCGGCTCACCGCGCTTGAGATGACCGGCGACCATCCACTCGGCCAGCTCGCTCAGGGCGAAGGCTGGGTGCTGCGCCTCGACGCGCAAGCCGCCGGCGATCCCATCCAGATCGTCCATCTCGGCACCGGTGGCGAGAGCCATGTTCCGGCGCGGATCGACATGGCCGACGATGCCGTCGCCACCGTGATCGAAACCTATGCCGGCCGCGGCTGGAGCAACCGGCTCCTGCACACCTCGCTCGGCAAGGGCGCGCGCCTCCAGCGCGCCGTCCGCCTGCTTCAGGACGAGGGCTTCGTCTCGATCCGTGACGAGGCGCGGATCGGCGAAGCGGCCAGTTACGTCTCCACCTTCCTCGGCGCCGGCGGCAGCGGCAGCCGTATCGACGGTTTCCTCCGCCTCGACGGGGTCGGCGCCTATGCCGAGATGGGCGGCGCCCTCCTCACCCGCGCGGAACAGAAGCAGGAAGCCGCCGTCGCCGTCCATCATGCCGCGATCGAGGGTACCAGCCGCCAGATCTGGCGCGCGGTCGCCGCCGATGCCTCGACCGCCAGCCTCGCCGCCCGTGCCGAAGTCGCGCGCCACGCGCAGAAGACCGACGGCGAACAGTCTCTGCGCGGCCTGCTGCTCAAGCGCACCGCGACGGTGAACCTCAAGCCCGAGCTGGAGATCTTTGCCGACGACGTGAAGTGCGCCCACGGCGCCACGGTCGGCGAGCTCGACGCCAAGGCTTTGTTCTACATGCAGTCGCGCGGCATCCCGGAGCCGCAGGCCAAGGCGCTGCTCACCCGCGCCTTCGTCGCCGACGCGCTCGACCGGGTCGGCGACGAGACCGTTCGTGAAGCGTTCGCCGCCGACGCGGAAACATGGCTGGAGGCTGCACTGTGAGCGTGACCACCGCCACCACCCCGCTCGACCTGCTCGCGGATTTCCCGGCGATCCCCGCCGGCTGGGCCTATCTCGATACCGCCGCGACCTCGCAAAAGCCGCGCCCCGTCATCGATGCGATCACCCGCGCCTATGACCGCGACTACGCCACCGTGCATCGTGGGGTCTATCAGCGCTCGGCCGACATGACCCTGGCGTTCGAGGCCGCGCGCCGCCGCGTCGCGAAGTTCATCGGCGGACACGAGAACGAAGTCGTCTTCGTCCGCGGCGCGACCGAAGGCATCAATCTCGTCGCGCAATGCTGGGCGGGCACCGTGCTCAAGCCCGGCGACCGCATCCTGCTCAGCCAGCTCGAGCATCATTCGAACATCGTGCCGTGGCAGATGGTCGCCGAGCGCACCGGCGCCGCGATCGATGTCGTCCCACTCACCGAAGATCATCGCATCGATCTCGACGCGATGGCGGCGATGCTCACACCTGCGCACAAGCTGGTCGCGCTCGCGCACGTCTCGAACGTGCTCGGCTCGCTGCTCGATGCGAAGCGCGCCGCTGCGCTTGCCCATTCGGTTGGCGCGAAGATCCTGCTCGACGGGTGTCAGGCGGTACCGCGTCTGCCAGTCGACGTCGTCGATCTCGATTGCGACTTCTACGTCTTCTCGGGCCACAAACTCTACGGTCCGACCGGCATCGGCGTGTTGTGGGGCCGCTACGACCTGCTCGACGCGATGCCGCCCTATCAGGGCGGCGGATCGATGATCGATCGCGTGACCTTCGCGAAGACGACCTATGCGCCACCGCCGGGCCGGTTCGAGGCGGGAACGCCGCACATCACCGGCGTGATCGGCCTCCACGCCGCGATCGACTATGTCGACGGCATCGGTCTCGACCGCATCCACGCGCACGAAACCGCGCTGGTCCGCCAGGCACGCGAGGCGCTCGCGGGGCTCAACAGCGTGCGGGTCTACGGCCCCGCCGACAGCGCCGGGATCGTTTCCTTCGCGGTCGAGGGGGTGCATCCCCACGACGTCGCCACCATATTGGACGAAGCCAATGTCGCGATCCGCGCGGGCCATCACTGTGCCCAGCCGCTGATGGACTCG
The DNA here is from genome assembly GCA_035481255.1 of Sphingomonas sp. Taxonomy (GTDB): domain Bacteria; phylum Pseudomonadota; class Alphaproteobacteria; order Sphingomonadales; family Sphingomonadaceae; genus Sphingomonas. The sequence goes on from DATIGZ010000407.1 coordinate 4,400, forward strand.
CTCGGCGTCGCGGCTACGGCCCGCGCCAGCTTCGGCGTCTATAACGGAGCGGCGGACATCGACGCACTGATCAAGGGTATCGAACGCGTAACAAGGATCTTCGCGTGAACGACGGACACAAGATTGAGGTTGAAGAGGTGGACGCGGTCGCCACGCCGCCGCGCGCGCGGGTCGAGGAAACCCCTCAGGAAACCTTCACGCGCAAGCGCGACTATCTCGATGGTTTCCTCTCGCAGAAACCGGCCGATCTCCCCGCGGGCGAACCCGGCGGCGCGACCTATGACGCGATCATCGATGCGCTGAAGGAGATCTACGATCCCGAGATCCCGGTGAACATCTACGACCTCGGCCTGATCTACAATGTCGAGGTGACGAACGAGGGGCACGCGGTCGTGACGATGACGCTCACCACCCCGCATTGCCCCGTCGCCGAATCGATGCCGGGCGAGGTCGAACTTCGCGTCGGCGCCGTACCGGGCGTCGGCCATGCCGAGGTCAACCTCGTCTGGGATCCGCCTTGGGATCCGCAAAAGATGAGCGACGAGGCCCGGCTCGAACTGGGGATGCTGTGATGACCGAAGTAAAGACCCGCGCCCGCCCCGCGGCGATCATCCTGACCCCCGGGTCGGAGGCGCGCATCGCCGACCTCATGTCGCGCGCGCCGGAAGGCGCGATCGGCGTCAAGCTCTCGACCCCGCGCCGCGGCTGCTCGGGCCTCGCTTACTCGGTCGATTACGTCACCGCGGCGAACCCGATGGACGAGCGCATCGACACCCCGGGTGGCACGCTGTTCGTCGACGGCGGCTCGGTGCTCTACCTGATCGGCTCGACGATGGACTGGGTCGAGGACGATTTCACCGCCGGCTTCGTGTTCAACAATCCCAACGCCAAGGGCGCGTGCGGCTGCGGTGAGAGCTTCACTGTCTGACGAAACGCCACCCAAGTCCAAGGCAGCACGCAACGCGGCGATCGCCGCCGCGGTGCTGCTCGCGCCCGGCGGGTTCATTCTCGGCGGGCTGCTGATCGCACGCGCCGTGAAGAAACGCCGCGAGGGGAAGGACGATCAGGCGGCCTAGGTCGCGAACAACTGCCCGATATCGCGGAACGCCTTGAACTCCAGCGCATTGCCCGCGGGGTCGTGGAAGAACATCGTCGCCTGCTCGCCCGGTTTCCCGGCGAAGCGGATATGCGGTTCGATCACGAACTCCGTCCCTGCCCCGCGCAGCCGCTCCGCCAGCGCGTGCCATTCGTCCCAGCCCAGCACCAGCCCGAAATGCGGCACCGGCACCGCGTCGCCATCGACCGCGTTGCGCGTCCGTACCCCCGCGCCCTCGCCCTTGTGCAACACCAGCTGGTGGCCGCGAAAGTCGAAGTCGATCCAGTGCCCCGGATCCTCGCGCCCCTGCGGGCAGCCCAGCAGCTCGCCGTAAAAGGCCCGCCCCGCCTCCAGATCGTCGACCGGAATCGCGAGGTGGAACAGCGGCGCGGTCATCACATCCATCCTTCCAGCACCTGATCCGGCGGGCGGTGGCCATCTGCCCAGAAGCGGATGTTCGCGATCACCTTCTCGCCCGTCGCATAGCGCCCCTCGAACGTCGCGCTGCCCATATGCGGGGTCATCACGACATTGGGCAGCGCCAGCAGCCGCGGGTCGATCCGCGGCTCGAACCGCCATACGTCCAGTCCCGCGCCGGCCAGCCGTCCGGCTTCCAGCGCATCGACCATCGCCTCCTCGTCGACGATTCCGCCGCGCGAGGCATTGATCAGGTAGACCTGCGGCCCCAGCAGCCCAATCCGCCGCGCGTCGATCAGGTCGCGGCTGTCGTCGTTGAGCGGTGTGTGGATCGTCAGAATATCGATCTCGCCCAGCATCGCATCGAGATCAGCGTGCCACGTTGCCCCGAACTCGGCTTCGACCACCTCGGGCAGCCGGCTGCGGTTATGATAGTGGATCGACAGTCCGAACGCACGGGCTCGCCGTGCCACCGCCTGTCCGATCCGTCCCATGCCGACGATGCCCAGCTTCTTGCCGCCGATCCGGTGTCCCAGCATGCCGCCTGGCGACCAGCCCTTCCACTGGCCCGATCGCACCAGCTTCTCGCCCTCGGCCAGCCGCCGCGGGACCGATACGATCAGCGCCATCGTCATGTCGGCGGTGTCCTCGGTCAGCACGCCCGGCGTGTTGGTGACGACGATCCCCCGCGCCCGTGCGGCTTTCAGGTCGATATGGTTCACGCCAGCGCCGACATTGGCGATCAGCTTCAGCTGCGGCCCGGCCTGCTCGATCAGGGCCGCGTCGAT
>DATIGZ010000408.1:0-3092 GCA_035481255.1 Sphingomonas sp.
TTGGAGGACCCGCCGATCGCGGTGGTCAGCGCGATCGCGTTGCGAAAGGCGGTGGGGGTCAGGATCTTCGACGGGCGCAGATCCTCATACGCGATCTCGACCGCGCGGCGGCCGGTCGCATAGGCGATCTGTCCGCGCTCGCGATAGGGTGCCGGGATCATCGCGCAGCCGGGCAGCGACAGACCGAGTCCCTCGGCGATCGAGTTCATCGTCGATGCCGTGCCCATCGTGTTGCAATGCCCCGCCGAAGGCGCGGAGGCGGCGGCGGCGTCGAGGAACTCGTCCTCGCTGATCTCGCCAGCACCAAGCTTTCGCCGTGCGCGCCAGATGACGGTGCCGGAACCGACCAGCTCGCCCTCATGCCAGCCATCGAGCATCGGCCCGCCCGACAGCACGATGGCGGGGATATCGACGGTCGACGCGGCCATCACCTGCGCGGGGGTGGTCTTGTCGCAGCCGGTGGTGAGCACCACCGCGTCGATCGGATAACCGTTGAGCAGCTCGACAAGGCCGAGATAGGCGAGGTTCCGGTCAAGCGCCGCGGTCGGCCGGCGGCAATTTTCGAAGATGGGGTGGATCGGGAATTCCATCGGAATGCCGCCCGCGTCGCGAATACCGTCGCGCACGCGCTTCGCCAGATCGACATGGATGCGGTTGCAGGGGCTGAGGTCCGATCCCGATTGCGCGATCGCGATGATCGGCTTGCCCGACCGCAGCTCTTCTGGCGTCAGGCCGTAGTTCATGAAGCGCTCAAGATAGAGCGCGGTCATGTCGCTGCGGCCCGGCGCGGCAAACCATTCGCGCGAGCGGAAGGGGCGCGCCGGGGTGCGTTCCGTCATGTCAGCCCTGCATTTCCTCGAGCTCCATGCCCTTGGTCTCGTGAATGAACTTCTGGACCAGGAAGAAGCTGATGACCGCGCACACCGCGTAAAAGCTGTAGCTGACCGCAAGGCCGAGGCCCGCGGCCATGATCGGGAAGCTCTGCGCGATGAGATAATTGGAGAACCACTGCGCGAAACCGCATACCGCCAGCGCCGATCCGCGGATCTGGTTGGGGAACATCTCGCCCAGCATCACCCACATCACCGGACCCCAGCTGACGTTGAAGAAGATGACGTAGAGATTGGCGGCGATCACCGCGATGATGCCGAGCTGTTGCGAGAGGACGAGCTTGCCGCCGGCGTCGAGCGAGCCCTGGCTGAAGGCAAACACCATCGCGAACAGCGTGACGGCCATGCCCGCCGACCCAATCAGCAGCAGCGGCTTGCGCCCGATGCGATCGACCAGGGCGACGGTGACAAAGCAGGCCGCGATCGAAACAAGGCCCGAGACGATGTTGATCAGCAGCGCGTCATTCTCGGTGAACCCGGCGAGCTGCCACAAGGTTGCGCCGTAATAGAAGATGACGTTGATGCCGACGAGCTGCTGGAACACTGCGAGCAGCAGGCCCGCCCAGACGACCGGGCGCACGCCGCCCTTCACCGGATCGAGAATGTCGCGCAGCGTCGGGCGGTGGTCGGAGAAGCTCGCCTGAATCTCGACCAGCTTCTTGGATGCGGTCTCGGCGCCGAACAGGCTGGTAAGGACGCGCGACGCCTCTTCGTTGCGGCCCTTCGAGACGAGGTAACGCGGGCTTTCGGGAATGAAGAACAAGGCGACGAGAAAGACCGTCGCCGGGATCGCCTGCATCCAGTACATCCAGCGCCACGCCTCATATCCACCCCAGAAGATGTTGGTCGAGGCGCCTGCGGTCTTGGCGAGATAATAGTTCACCACGAACGCGGCGGTGAGGCCGGAGATGATCATGATCTGCTGGATCGTGGTCATCCGCCCGCGAATGTTGGCGGGGGCGACTTCGGAAATATAGGCGGGGGACAGCACGCTCGCCGCGCCGACCGCCATGCCGCCCGCGATGCGCGCGGCGACGAAGATCCACTGCTCATGGCTGAAGCCCTGAATCAGCGCGCCGATCAGGAAGAGGATCGCGGTGAGGATCATCACGTTGCGGCGGCCCATCAGGTCGGCAAGGCGGCCGGCGAGGAAAGCGCCGATAAAACAGCCGATCAGCAGCGATCCGACAGTGAAGCCCAGTCCGCCCTCGCTCAGCGAAAAGGTCGATTTGAGTCCGTCCTGCGTGCCGTTCACGGCACCGCTGTCGTAACCGAACAGCAGACCGCCGATCGTCGCGACCGCGACGATAGCGATGATCAGTCCCATATTGGCGCGCGCCGCGACTGCCTCGTTCATCCATCCCTCCCGACTGCGCTCAGGCGCATTGTTAGCGGTAACTTATGCCGCCGCGCCGCCGGTTGAGCAAGCGTAAACTAGCGCCGAAACCTTAGCGCCGACGTGGCCCCGCGGAGTCGCGCAGCACAAGCTCGTAGGGCAGCACTTCCTCTTCAGTGGCCTCGGTCTCGCCCGGCCGCTCGCGTACGCGGCGCAGCAGCATGGTGATCGCGGCCTCCGCCATCGCCGAGATCGGCTGGCGGATGGTGGTGAGCGCGGGCCAGATGCTGGTGGCGATCGCGGTATCGTCGAACCCGACGATGCTGAGGTCGCCCGGAACCTGAAATCCGCGGCGATGCGCAACGCCCACCGCGGCGGCGGCCATATCGTCGTTCGACGCGAAGATCGCGGTCGGGGCGTTCGGTCCCTCAAGAATACGCCCGGCGGCGTCGAGGCCGGAGCGGTAGGTGAACAGTCCCTGCTCAACGCGTGCGGACGCCGGATCGATTCCCGCTTCCTCCAGCGCCGCGACGAAGCCGCGATGCCGTTCGGCGCTCGCGACCTGATTGAAATGGCCCTTGATGAAGCCGATGTCGCGATGGCCGAGTTCGATCAGGTGCCGGGTCATCGCGCGTGCGGCCTCGAAATCGTCGATCCGCACATTGAGCGTGCCCGCTTCCTGCGATCCCATAGCGATCGCGGCCCACGGGATGCCCGCCTCAGCGAGCGCGGCGCGCACCGCCGCGGACTCCGACAGCGGCGGCGGCAGCACCACGCCGCGCACCTCGGCGTCGATCAGCTGGCGCACCGCCTCCTCCTGCGCCGACGCGCCATCGTCCTCGCACGATTCGAGGACGAGATGGCAG
>DATIGZ010000409.1:0-13498 GCA_035481255.1 Sphingomonas sp.
GGATCAGCGCGCAGCCATGGAGCGCGGCGTGGCGCGAGACGCTGCCGATCGGCGGCGTCGACGGCACGCTGGCCCGCCGTTTCAAGGGCACCGTGCTGGAGGGCAAGATCTTCGCCAAGACCGGGACGATCAACGCCACCAACGCGCTGGCCGGCTATATGACCACGAAGAGCGGCAAGACGCTGACTTTCGCCGCCTATGCCAATGACGTGCCGTCCGGTACCGCGGCGACCCCGGCGATGGACGCCGCGCTGGTGGCGATCGCCGAAGCGAACTGACCGTTTCGAATAGTCAAAGAGCGTGACGGCGTTCCGTCAGGCTCAGGCAAAGCAAACCGGATCCAACATTGCAACCGGCGATGCCGGTGCTCAGCCCCTGGGCTGAGCGAGCACGATCAGCGACAGGCCCGGCGGCAGCGGCACGCGGCCGACAAGGTGGCGCTCAAGCCCGAAGACCTTCTCGAAGATCGCGTTGAGCGGCTTGGCCGGCGGCGAATCGTCGCTGTCGTCCTTGCCCGTCAACTTACCGGCGAACCGCGCGGCGACCGCCGCGGGGAACAGCAGCGAGTTGAAATAGCCGAGCTTGCGCCATTTCAGCCCCGCACGCTCGAGCGCGGCGACCAGCGTCGCCTTGGAATAGCGGCGCTTGTGGTGGTTCACCACGTCATGCGCGCTCCACATCCACTGATGCGCGGGCACGGTGATGAGGATCGTGCCGCCGGGCTTCAGTCGCTTCGCCATCGCTTCGAGCGCGGCGACGTCGTCCTCGATATGCTCGACCACGTCGAGCACCGCGATCATGTCATACTGACCGTCGGCGACGCCCGACAGCTCGGGAAGCGGCGAACTGCCGACTTCCTTGCCGAGCCGCTTGCTGGCGATGTCGCGCGCGGCGGGGTCGATCTCGATCGCGTCCACTTCGCCGAAGGCGCCGAGCATCGGAAGATTGTGGCCGGTGCCGCAGCCGATCTCGAGAATACGCGCGCCCTTGGGCGGGTTCACTTCGCGGGCGATGAAATCGGCGAGGATGTCGCGGCGAGCCACATACCACCAATGGGTGGAATCATGCTCGGCCATGCGGTCGTAAACGATACGGTCCATTTCAGCCGAATACCCATTGACGGTTGAGCGCGAAAGTCGCGACGGGGGTGATGGTGACGATCGGGATCAGCGGAACCCAGTCGGGATAGTGCATCAGATCGGCGATCAGCCAGGTGAACAGCGCGTTGAGCAGTAAACCGAAGCTCTGAACGACGAGGAATTTGAGGTGCTGGCGCCCGCTATTCTCACGCGTGCCATGCCCCTTGAAGCTCCACGCGCTGTGCAGGAAGAAACCGCAGGTCACGGCGACCGCGAAGGCGAAAGGAACCGCGGCGACGGCGAGGTTGGGGAACACCCACCATGCCAGCGGGAGGTAGACGGCCGAATAGATCACGGTCGAGATCACGCCCGCGATGCCGAAGCGCACGAGCTGTCCCAGCACCCCGCTGCGCTGCAATTCGCCTATTCTGTGGATGATCGCCGTCACGCCTGCCTTGCCCTGAAGCCGGGCGCCGCACTAATGCGCAAGCTTCGGTAGGGGAAGCGGTTTTGACCAAGGCACTGCGTGGCTTCGATCTGGAGCGGGAATTGTCGGTGCACTGGCTGCGCTGGACGCTGCTCGTCTGGGCGGGAATCGCCGCATGGTTCCTGTGGGACCGTTGGGGGTTCATCAACGCGCTCGGGCTGGGCGATACCGACGACAATATGCGACTGATGCAGGTGCGCGCGCTGCTTGACGGACAAGGCTGGTACGACCTGCGGCAGTACCGCCTGAGCCCGCCGGGCGGGCTCGACATCCACTGGTCGCGGCTGGTGGACCTGCCGATCGCGGCGCTGATCCTGCTCTTCAAGCCGTTCGTCGGCGTGGCCATGGCCGAAAGGCTGGCGTGCGGCATTGCCCCGCTGCTGCCCCTCACCGTCGCCATGGCGGCGCTCGGCGCGACCGTGCGCCGCCTGATCGCCCCCACCGCGTGGCCGATCGCCGTGATCATCCTGCTCGGCTGCGGATCGACGATGCTGATGTTCATGCCGCTGCGCATCGATCATCATGGCTGGCAGCTCGCCTGTCTCGCGCTCACGCTGGCGGGGCTTACCGACCCCAAGGGGGCGCGCGGCGGAATGGTTGTCGGTCTTTCGAGCGCCGCGTCGCTGACCATCGGCCTTGAGCTGTTGCCCTATTGCGCCATCGCCGGCGCGATCGTCGCGCTGCGCTGGGTATGGGACGGCGGCGAGGTGCGGCGGATGCAGGCTTATGCGCTGGCCCTTGCGGGCGGGAGCACGCTGGGTTTCGCGCTGTTCGCGTCCAACGCCAATCATGCGATGCGCTGCGACGCGCTGACCCCGGTCTGGCTGTCGGTGACGATCGCCGCGGGCGCGCTGCTGTTCGCGATCAGCCTGCTCAACCCGGCCAGCCGTGCCGCGCGACTGGGCCTTGCCGCGGTTGCCGGCGCGGCGGTCGCCGGCGGGTTCGCCGGACTGTTCCCGCAATGCCTGTCGCGGCCCGAGGGGGTTTCGGACGAACTCTACGACATCTGGCTGAGCAATGTCCGCGAGGCACGGCCGATCTATCGCCACAGCTTTGCGATGGGCTTCCCCGTCGCGGTGCTGCCGGTGATCGGCGTGATCGGCGCGGCGGTGGCGGCCTGGCGCGCGCGCGGATCGGCGGCGCAGCTCACCAGCTGGATCGCGATCGGACTGTTCACCGCTTTCGCCGGCGCGCTGCTGCTGTGGCAGATCCGCGCAGGACCCGCGGCGCAGCTGCTCGCCGTGCCGGGCGCCACCGCGCTGGTCTGGCTGGTGGTGCCGTGGTTCCTCAACCAGAAGCACATGGCGGTGCGCGTGCTGGGCGCGGTCGCGGCGTTCCTGCTGCTCTCCGGCCTCTTCACCGGCTTCGTCGTCAAATATGTGAAGGTGGACAAGCCGCAAAAGGCGCGCAACGTCGTCGCGCAAGCCAACGCGCGCTGCTCAAGCTCTGCTGGCATGTCGCTGCTCGACCGCTCGCTGCCGCCATCGACCCTGTTCACCCATGTCGACCTGGGCCCGCGGCTGATCGTGATGACGCATCACAAGGGCATCGCCGGACCCTATCACCGCAACGAGCAGGCGATCCTCGACGTTCACAACGCGTTCGCGGGCAGCCCCGACGCGTTCCGCGGCATCGCCAGCCGCTATGGCGCGCAATATCTGCTGGTCTGCCCGAACATGGCCGAGACGACCATCTATCGCAGCCGCAAGCCCAACGGCTTCTATGGCCAGCTTGCCAAGGGCAAGGTGCCGGTGTGGCTCGATCCGGTGCGGTTGCCGCCCAAGTCGCCCTACCGGCTGTGGAAGATCCGCTACGACCGCTGAACGGCCGGTCGGGCTGACATAGCTGACACAAATACGCCGGTTTCGGGCGGAAGCGCCGGGAACGCGGCGGGTTTGCGCCCGCGACGCGGCAGGAAAGCCGCACAAGCGCGCACCGACGCGCCAGCAACGCGACACAGGTGCACCGGCAACGCGACAGGTGTGCGCCGGGGACGCGGCGGATGCGAACCGGATCGCGACGGCAACGCGGCCGACACGCGCCGTCCCCGCGCCCGCAGCGCAACGGGGTTCAGGACCCGCCATGAGGAACCGCTCGCCCATCGATCAGGGTAGAGCAGCCCAATTCCAACATTTCCAGAGGGTTCGCGGCTGTCCTGCCTACAGCCCGAAGCTGCGCTTGATCCCGTCGATCACGAACTGGATCGCCAGCGCCGACAGCAGCACGCCGAGCAGGCGGGTGATCACCGATTCGATCTTGGCGCCGAGCAGCCGCATCAGCGGTCCGGCGGCGAGCAAGGCGATCAGCGTGAGCACCAGCACCAGACCGAGCGCGGCGAACACCACTGCGGTCTCCCCCGCCCCCTCGCTGCGCGAGACGAGCAGCATCACGGTGGCGATCGAACCGGGGCCGGCGATCATCGGCATGCCCATCGGGAAGACCGAGACGTCCTCCACCTCGGGCGTTTCCATGATCTTGTTGGCGCGGTCCTCACGCCGTTCCTGACGCTTTTCGAACACCATTTCGAGCGCGATGATGAATAGCATGATCCCGCCCGCGATGCGGAAGGCGTTGAGGCTGATGCCGAGCGTCTTGAGCAACGCCTCCCCCACCAGCGCGAACACCAGCAGGATCGCGCTGGCGATCACCACCGCGCGGATCGCCATGCTGCGCTGCTGCGCGAGCGTCGCGCCCTTGGTCAGCCCGGCATAGATCGGCGCGCAGCCCGGCGGGTCGATGACCACGAACAGCGTGGCGAAGGCCGAGAGGAAGAGTTCGATCATGCGCGCTCTGCCAGTTTGCGTTCCCATGCGAGGGCGTCGGTGACGATGCGGTCGAGATCGTCATGCTTCGGGCGCCACGGAAGCGCTTCGAGGATCGCGTGATTGTCCGAGATCAGCTCGTCGGGATCGCCCGCGCGGCGGCCCTCGAGGCGGCGCTCGATCTTCACATTGGTGACGCGATCGACCGCGTCGAGCACCTCAAGCACCGAATAGCCGCGGCCATAGCCGGCGTTGAGGAAATGGCTCTGCGTCGGCCGGGCGATCAGCAAGTCGAGCGCGTCGACATGCGCGGCGGCGAGGTCGCTGACATGGATATAGTCGCGCACCCCTGTGCCGTCGCGGGTGGCGAAATCGGTGCCGAACACCGACACGCCGTCGCGCTTGCCCGTCGCCGCCTCGACCGCGACCTTGATGAGGTGGGTGGCGCCCGCGGTGCTCTGGCCCGAGCGGCCCTGCGGATCGGCGCCGGCAACGTTGAAATAGCGCAGCGCAGCGAAGTTGAGCGGGTGGGCCGCGGCGACGTCGCGCAGCATATGCTCGGTCATCAGCTTGGACATGCCGTAGGGATTGATCGGCAGCTGCGGCGAATCCTCACGCACCGGCACGACTTCGGGGATGCCGTAGGTCGCCGCGGTGGAGGAGAAGATGAAGTGGCGCACACCCTCGCTCACCGCGCTCTCGATCAGGCTGCGCGATGCGGCGGTGTTGTTGCGATAATATTTGAGGGGATCGCTGACCGATTCCGGCACCACCACAGATCCGGCGAAGTGCATGATCGCGGTGACGCCATGCTCGCGGATCGCGGCGCGGACCTTGTCCTCATCGGCGATATTGGCGACGATCAACGCTGCACGCGGATCGACCGCCCAGTCGAAGCCGGTGACGAGATTGTCGAGCACCACCACGCGCCAGCCCGCATCGAGCAGGGCCAGCACCGCATGGCTGCCGATATAGCCCGCTCCACCCGTCACCATCACCGCGCCGTCACGCATTCCATTCACCCCTAGTTGCGTGCATCGCTCAACCCTATCTTGCATGGCGTAGCAAGGAGTTGAAGCGAATGACCACCGAAACCGCAATTCTGGCGGGCGGCTGCTTCTGGTGCGTGGAAGCCGTGTTCAAGGACCTGATCGGCGTCGAGTCGGTCGAAAGCGGCTATATCGGCGGACACGTCCCCGAGCCGACCTATAAGGCGGTATGCGGCGGCGACACCGGCCATGCCGAGGCGCTGAAGGTCGTGTTCGACCCGGCGCAGATCAGCTATGGCGACCTGCTCGACATCTTTTTCGCGACGCACGATCCGACCCAGCTCAACCGGCAGGGCAACGACATCGGCACGCAGTATCGCTCGGCGATCTTCCCGCAGTCACCCGAGCAGGAAGAAGCGGCGAAGACCGGCATCGCGCGTAACGCGAGCGAATGGCCCGCGCCGATCGTCACCACGATCGAGGCCCACGACACCTGGTGGCCGGCCGAGGGCTATCATCAGGATTATTGGGAAGGCGAAGGCCAGCGCAATCCCTATTGCCTGGCGGTGATCCCGCCCAAGCTCAACAAGCTGCGCAAGAGCTTCGCCAACCGCATCAAGGAAGGCGCGCAGGCCTAAGTTGCCGAGATCGGCCGTCACCCCGGCGCGAACCGGGGTGACGGATCCCAATCAGGGCAGCGGCGCACCTTCGACCGGGGGCCGCTTCGATGCTTCGGCGCCCAGCGCCTTATAGGCGATCCCGCCCAGCACGCCGCCGACGATCGGCGCCACCCAGAACAGCCACAGCTGCTGGATCGCCCAGCCGCCGACGATCAGCGCCGGACCGGTGCTGCGCGCCGGATTGACCGAGGTGTTGGTGACCGGGATCGAGATCAGGTGGATCAGCGTCAGCGCCAGCCCGATCGCGATCGGCGCGAAGCCCGCCGGCGCGCGTCCGTCGGTCGATCCCATGATGATGAAGATGAAGACGAAGGTCAGCACGACCTCAATCGTCAGCGCCGCGGCGATATCGTATTTACCCGGCGAATGCTCGCCGAAGCCGTTCGCCGCGAGACCGCCCGCAAGGTCGTATCCGCCCGGCGCGCCGTTCGCGATCGTGTAGAGCAGCCATGCCGCGACGAGCGCGCCGATCACCTGCGCGATCACATAGAGCGGGATATCCTTCGCCGCGAAGCGTCCGCCGGCCCACAGACCGAAGGTCACCGCCGGGTTGAGATGGCAGCCCGAGATGTGGCCGATCGAATAGGCCATGGTCAGCACCGTCAGGCCGAACGCGAGGCTGACGCCCAGCAGCCCGATACCGACTTCCGGAAACGCCGCTGCCAGCACCGCGCTGCCGCAGCCGCCAAAGACCAGCCAGAATGTGCCGATCAACTCGGCCAGCCCCCGTTGCACATTGGTCATCATGCCTTCTCCCACTCTCGTGTTCGAACACTCGCCCGGTACGCGGCGAGGGGGAGACTAGGGGTCGTTGCGCGGGTGTAAAGGCTTTGCGTCGCCGACGGTCTGGCGATTCGACCCGCCGCTCGACCTCAGCCCCGGGGCCTGAAGCCCCCTATCCGTCCCGGTGCGCGGCGCGGCGGAGGCGGTCGTTGATCGCGATGCCGATGCCTTCGTCCGGCACCGGCGCGACCGCGATCGCGGCGCAGTCCGACTCATCCGCGCGGTGGAGGGCATCGAACAGCCGCGCCGCCGCCTCGACGAGATTCCCCGCCGCGGACAGCGTGTCGTTACCCGCCACCGCGCCGAAGCCGATCAGCCATTCGTCCGCGCAACGCTCGGTCGCGTCGAGCCGCACCGGCTTGGCGGGGGCATAGTGGCTGGCCAGCTGGCCCGGAGCCTCGATCGCCTCGCTCCCGCCAGCGAGCCAGCGGCCGATCTCGCGTTCGATCGCCTCGGCCGGTATCGGGCCGGGCCGCAGCAGGCGGGGATTGCCGCCGAGCGCGACGATGGTCGATTCGATGCCGCCGCTGGTCGGCCCGTCATCGACGATCAGCGGGATGCGGCCATTCAGGCTCGCGGCGACATGCGCGGCGCGCGTGGGGCTGATCGTACCGCTGGCATTGGCCGATGGCGCGGCGAGCGGCTTGCCCGCGGCGGCAATCAGTGCCTGCATCGCGCGATGCTGCGGCACGCGGATCGCGACGGTGTCGAGGCCCGCGGTGACGATACCGGCGATCTCGGCATCGGGCCGCAGTGGCAGCACCAGCGTCAGCGGGCCGGGCCAGAAGGCGTCGGCGAGCGCGCGCGCATCGCGATCGAACTGCGCGATCCGCTCGGCCGCCTGCCGGTCCGCGACATGCACGATCAGCGGATTGAACGACGGCCGCCCCTTGGCGGCGTAGATGCCGGCGACCGCATCGCGATTCGTCGCGTCGGCGGCGAGTCCGTAGACCGTCTCGGTCGGCACCGCGACGCATCCGCCCGCCGCGATGATCTCCGCCGCGCGCGCGACCGCAGCCTCGCCGTAAGGTAAGGTGACGGTATCGACCGGCGGATTTGGAACAGCCATTTCCGCTGGCTATAGCGAGGAGAAAATGACGGCAAGAGAGGACCGATGAGCTTCACCCCCGCCACCGCCGAACAGCGCTTCGTGCTGGACCATATCGCCGGCATTTCGGAGCTGTCCGAGGCCGCGACACCCGATCTTGTCGATGCGGTGCTGGAGGGCGCGGGCGCCTTTGCCGCGGGCGAATGGGCACCGCTCGACCGAACGGGCGACACCGTCGGCGCGAAATGGACGCCCGAGGGTGTGAAGATGCCCGAAGGCTACACCGCCGCCTACAAGGCCTATGTCGAGGGCGGCTGGGGCACGATCGGTTCGCCTGAGGCCTTTGGCGGGCAAGGATTGCCCTTCACGCTGGCCACCGCGGTGCTGGAAACGCTCGGCACCGCCAACACTGGCTTCGCGCTGTGCCCGACGCTGAACGTCGGGGCGATCGAGTCGCTCGTCCATCACGGCACGCCCGAACAACAGGCTTTGTGGCTGCCCAGGCTGTCGACCGGGGAATGGACCGGCACGATGAACCTGACCGAACCGCAGGCGGGTTCGGACGTCGGCGCGCTCAAGAGCCGCGCCACGCCGCGCGCCGACGGCAAATGGTCGATCACCGGCACCAAGATCTTCATCAGCTTCGGCGATCACGACATGGCGGACAATATCGTCCACCTCGTGCTCGCCCGCACGCCCGACGCGCCGCCGGGAACCAAAGGCATCTCGCTGTTCCTCGTCCCCAAATACCGGCTCGATGCCGACGGCAATCCGGGCGAGTTCAACGATGTCCGCGTGGTTTCGATCGAGCACAAGATGGGGCTGCACGCCTCCCCCACCTGTGTCCTTTCCTTCGGCGACAATGGCGATTGCGTCGGCGAGCTGATCGGGCCGGAGCTGGCCGGTATGCGCGCGATGTTCACGATGATGAACAATGCGCGGCTCAATGTCGGGCTTCAGGGCGTGCAGATCGCCGAACGCGCGACCCAGCGCGCCGTCGCCTATGCCCGCGAGCGCGTCCAGTCGGCGCGCGCCGGCCACGGGCGTGAGCCGGTGGCGATCATCGAACACCCCGACGTCCGCCGCATGCTGCTGCGCATGAAGGCACAGACGATGGCGGCTCGCGCTTTGGTCTATCTCGCCGCAAGCCAGGTCGATCGCGCCAATGCCGGGGATGCAGCCGCCAAGGCGCGGCTCGAGCTGCTCACCCCGCTCGCCAAGGCGCATGGCACCGATCTGGGCAACGAAGTCGCGAGCCTCGGCATTCAGGTGCATGGCGGCATGGGCTATATCGAGGAGACCGGCGCCGCACAGCATTTCCGCGACGCGCGCATCACGCCGATCTACGAGGGCACCAACGGCATTCAGGCGGCCGATCTGGTCGGCCGTAAGCTTAGCATGGACAATGGCGGCACGCTGTTCGCGCTGACCGCGCAGATGCGGGGCGAGGCACGGGATGCCGGGCTGATCGCGCTGATCGACGCGTGCGAGGAAGTCGGCCGCCACATGCTGGCGAGTGAGGTCGATGACCGGCTGGCGGGCAGCTACCCGTTCCTGACGATGCTCTCGGTCGCGGTGTGCGGCTGGCTGATGGAGAAACAGGGCGGCATCGCGGCGGAAGCGGACGGCGACCCGGCGTTCCTCGCTATGAAGCAGGCGGCGGCGCGCTTCCATGTCGAGCAGATCGTGCCGGAGGCGATGGGGCTGAAGGCGGCGGCGTTGGCAAAGGCCGATGCGCTGTACTCGATCAATGCGGAAACGTTCGCAGCCTGAACCTGACCGTCACCCCGGCCTTGTGCCGGGGTCCACCCGGAGGCAAGCGACAGGCCAGAGGCTCGAAGGCATATTGCACGGCACCGTGGATCCCGGCACGGGGCCGGGATGACGGCGTAGAACTGGGAACCTCAGGCGATCTCGCGATCCAGCAGTTCGTGCGCGTTGAGGCCGAGCAGGCCGATATGCTCGCGTACCTTGGGCCAGTAGCTGGTGAGGAAGCGGTCGCGCTCGGCGATCTTGAGCCGCTCGACCGCGCCGGGCAGCACGAACATGCCGACGCCGCGGCGGACCTCGACATAGCCGTCGTCCTGAAAGCTCTGATACGCCTTGGCGACGGTCAGCGGGTTGGCGCCATGTTCGGCGGCAAGCGCGCGCACAGACGGCAGTTGGTCCCCCGCCCGGTATTCGCCACGCAGAATCGCGGTCGCGATGCTGGCACGCAGCTTCAGGTAAACCGGGCTGTCTTCATGCTCGAGCGCTGTCATGCTGACTTAATACAGCATGGGAGTGGAAAGTTCCAGCGCGAAGAATGTTTCTTCAGATACCTTTCGACGCACTTCCCGCCCAGATCGACACGGTTTTCCGCATGTCCGGCCGCGGCCGTTCCTCCAGCGGCTTGGCCGGCGTGCCGATGAATACGAATCCCGCGATTCGCTCGGGCGAAGCACCGAACAGGTCGCGCACCCGGTCGCTGAACGCGGCCCAGCCGGTGAGCCAGCATGCAGCATAGCCCATCGCATGCGCGGCATGCTCGAGGTTCATCGTCGCCGCGCCCACCGACAACTCCTGCTCCCAGAGCGGGATATGGCTCTCGACCTTGGGCGAGGCGAGCACGACCACCAGCGTCGGCGCCTGCCGTGCGAACTGGTCCATCGCCTCGATCTCCAGCCGCCCGGCGGCCGGCTTCTCGGCGCGATAGGCGTCGACGATCCCCGCAGCGAGCGCGTCGCGCGCCTCCGCCGGCACCACCACGAACCGCCACGGCGCAAGCTTGCCGTGATCCGGCGTGCGCGCCGCAATCTCAAGAATACGGTCCAACGCGTTCGAATCCGGGCCGGGCGCGATCAGATCGCGCGCCTTGGCGGAGCGGCGGGTGGCGAGGAGCGAGAGCGGGGTGGAGCGGTCGTTGAAGATCATGCCGGCCCGTTAGCGCCTTCGCGGGCCCGCGCAAAGGTCCATTGCGAATGATTCGCAACGGGCCACGCATTTCCGATCACGGTTTCCGCTGTAACAATCATGCTTCAACATGACGGTTTTCGCCGCTAGTCTCCCTATCACCACCCGCAAGGGATCTAGAGAAACTGTCAGGGAGCACGGTGCCGATGGCGCACTCACCCGCGGCCGCACCGAGCGGCGAGCGAACCTTCCTCGGCCATCCGGCCGGGCTTTTCATCCTGTTCTTCGCCGAAATGTGGGAGCGCTTCTCCTACTACGGCATGCGCGCATTGCTGATCTTCTATCTGACTCAGCACTGGCTGTTCTCGGATGAAAAGTCGGGCGTGATCTATGGCGCGTACACCGCGCTGGTCTACATCACCCCGGTGCTCGGCGGTTACCTCGCCGACCGTTATCTGGGACAGCGCAAGGCGGTGCTTTACGGCGCCGTATTGCTGACCTTCGGCCACTTCCTGATGGGCTTCGAAGGCACTGGCGGGCAGGATCCCGCCTCGCTCAGCATCTTCTGGCTGGCATTGAGCTTCATCATCGTCGGATCGGGCTTCCTGAAAGCCAATATCTCGGTGATCGTGGGCCAGCTCTATCCGCGCACCGACGTGCGTCGTGACGGCGCCTACACCATCTTCTACATGGGCATTAACCTCGGCGCGTTCCTCGGCTCGCTGGCGTGCGGCTATCTCGGCCAGGTCTATGGCTGGAGCTACGGCTTCGGTGCAGCGGGCGTGGGCATGCTGCTCGGCCTGATCGTGTTCGTGCTGGGCAAGCCGCTGCTGATGGGCAAGGGCGAAGCGCCCGACCCGGCCGCGCTCAAGCAGCCGGTGGTCGGCATCAAGCTCGAATGGCTGCTCTACCTTGTCGGCATCGTCGCCGTGGTCGGCATCTGGCAGCTCATTCAGTATCAGGCGGTGGTCGGCTGGCTGCTGCTGGTCGCGGGCATCATCCTGGTCGGCTATGTCCTGCTGACCGCCGTGGTGAAGCTGCCCGCGGAGGACCGCGACCGCATCTTCGCGGCGATGTTCCTGATCCTTGGATCGATCCTGTTCTGGGCATTGTTCGAGCAGGCCGGATCGTCGCTCAACCTGTTCACCGACCGCTATGTCGACCGCGCCGGCGTGCCGGCGTCGATGTTCCAGTCGATCAACGCGATGTACATCGTGCTGCTCGCGCCGCTGTTCGCGGCGGCGTGGACCCTGCTCGGCCGCCGCAAGCTGGAGCCGTCGGCCCCGGCCAAGTTCGGCCTTGCGATGCTTCAGCTCGGCCTCGGCTTCCTCGTCCTCGTCTGGGGTGCGCAGGCGGCGGGGATGGAGAACCTGACCCCGGTGATCTTCATCTTCCTGATCTACCTGCTGCACACGACCGGCGAACTCTGCCTGTCGCCGGTGGGTCTCAGCGCGATGAACCGGCTTGCTCCGGGGCACATGGCGTCGCTGATCATGGGCACCTGGTTCTTCGCGTCGGCCACCGGCAACTTCGCCGCCGGTCTGATCGCGGCGGCGACGGGTTCGGAAGCCGCGTCCGGCGCGGGCGCGGGCAAGGCCGTGGTGCTCGACGTCTATACGACGGTCGGCTGGGTCGCGATCGGCTTTGGCGTCGCGGTGCTGGTGATCTCGCCGCTGATCAAGAAGCTGATGCACCTCGACACGCTCAAGGACGAGGCGCTTGCGGGCGAGGCTGAGCTGGCCGAGAATCAGGCGGCCGGGATGCGCCCGGACCTCGAGACCAAACCGGCCTGAGGTCGCTGCGACGAAAACAGGGCGCGGGGATCATGTCCCCGCGCCCTTTTTCGTGGCGTCAGCCCAGCGCTTCTTCGTAGATCCGGCGCATGTCGGCGCCGAATGCGACCAGAATGACGTCGAGGCCCGGATCCGCAGCGATCGCCGCACGGCTCTCACGCACCGCGATTTCCGCGGCCTGGTCGACCGGATAGCCATAGACCCCGCAGCTGATCGCCGGGAAGGCGATGCTGCGAATGCCGCTGGCACGCGCGATCTCGAAACAGCGGCGATAGCAGCTGGCGAGCAGATCGGACTCGCCCTTATGGCCGCCCTGCCACACCGGGCCGACGGTATGGATGATATGCCGCGCCGGCAGATTATAGCCGCCGGTCAGCTTGGCGTCGCCCGTCTTGCAGCCCCCGAGCGCACGGAGCTTGCGGCATTCCTCCAGCAGCCCCGGCCCCGCCGCGCGATGGATCGCGCCATCGACCCCGCCGCCGCCCAGCAACGAGCTGTTGGCGGCGTTGACGATGGCATCGACCGCAAGACGGGTAATGTCCCCTTCGGCGATCCGAAGCGTCATCCCACGCGATTAGCGACGAGGTCGTTGACGACGGAGGGGTCTGCGAGGGTTGAGGTATCGCCGAGGGATGAGGTGTCGCCCTCGGCGATTTTGCGCAGGATGCGGCGCATGATCTTGCCGGAGCGGGTCTTGGGCAGGCCCGGCGCGAACTGAAGCGCGTCGGGCGTGGCGATCGGACCGATCTCGCTGCGGACCCATTTGATGAGCTCGGCACGCAGCGCGTCGTCGGCGGTGCAACCCGCGTTGAGCGTGACATAGGCGTAGATGCCCTGCCCCTTGACGTCGTGCGGCATGCCGACGACCGCGGCCTCGGCGACCTTGGGGTGCAGCACCAGCGCGCTCTCGACCTCGGCCGTGCCCATGCGGTGGCCGCTGACGTTGATGACGTCGTCGACCCGGCCGGTGATCCAGTAATAGCCG
>DATIGZ010000410.1:0-27293 GCA_035481255.1 Sphingomonas sp.
GGCTGACTTCGCCCGAGGCCACGGCGCTGGTCGAGCGCGCGGTGCGCGACCATTTCGACCATTTCCTCTCGGACCACATGGACCGCGGCAAGGCGCTGCTCGGCTATGTCCTGGAGCGAATGGACGATCGCCTGCGCCGCAAGCAGGAGCGCGAGGTCAAGCGCAAGACCGCGACCAGCGGCCGCAAGCTTCGCCTGCCCGGCAAGCTCACCGACTGTTCGGCCGACGATCCCGCAGGCACCGAGTTGTTCATCGTCGAGGGCGACAGCGCAGGCGGCAGCGCCAAGCAGGCGCGCGACCGCAAGACGCAGGCGATCCTGCCGATCCGCGGCAAGATCCTGAACGTCGCCAGCGCCACCAGCGCGAAGATCGGCGCGAACACCGAAATCGCCGACCTGATCCAGGCGCTCGGTTGCGGCACCCGCAAGGACTGCCAGCCCGACAGTCTCCGCTACGAACGCATCGTCATCATGACCGATGCGGACGTCGATGGCGCCCATATCGCGACGCTGCTGATGACCTTCTTCTTCCAGGAAATGCCCGACATAGTCCGCCGCGGGCATCTGTACCTCGCCCAGCCACCACTCTATCGGCTGACTGCGGGCACCAAATCGCTCTACGCTCGCGATGATGCACATCGCGCGGAGATCGAGGCCAACGAGTTCAAGGGCCGCAAGGTCGAGGTGGCGCGCTTCAAGGGCCTTGGTGAGATGAACCCCGGCCAGCTGCGCGAGACGACGATGGACCCCAAGACGCGCGGCATGATCCGCATCACGCTACCGCAGGAATATGAAGAGCGCGCGGGAGTGAAGGATCTGGTCGATCGCCTGATGGGCACCAACCCCGCCCACCGCTTCGCCTTCATCCAGGAAAACGCCGCACGGCTCGACGAGGAAGCGATCGACGCATGAAGGCGCTGGGCGCGCTGCTACTGGCGGTCGCGGCTCCATCCGCCATTGCGCAACAGCAGCAGCCCGCACGGGCGACCGCCGCCATTCCGGGGCTGCAGGGGCGGATCGATATGCTGCCCGCCATCATCAATGGCACCGGCGATTTCG
The DNA here is from genome assembly GCA_035481255.1 of Sphingomonas sp. GTDB lineage: Bacteria > Pseudomonadota > Alphaproteobacteria > Sphingomonadales > Sphingomonadaceae > Sphingomonas. Next base: position 1,059 of record DATIGZ010000410.1, read on the forward strand.
AGGCGTATTTCGCACCCGCGTTCAAAACTCAGGTGCCCAAGGCGCAGTTCGACCAGATCGGTCAGCAGTTGAAAGCGCAGTTCGGCGTCGCGGTGAAGGTCGAGAAGGTGACCGCAACCTCGCCCTACGCCGCCACCGTCGAGCTGGGCTTCGAAAAGGGCGTGGGCGTCGTCCATATCGTGGTCGATCCGGCCGCTCCGCATCGCGTCACCGGCCTGCTGCTCTCTCGCATCGAGCCGCGCGGTGACACCATCGCGAAGATCGAGGCGGAGATTCGCACCCTGCCCGGCACGGTTGCGTTTGGTGTGTACGCGCTGGGCGACGGGGTAACCCCGGTAACCGAATTCACGGGCAGACAGCCGATGCCGATCGGGTCGGCGTTCAAGCTGTGGGTGCTCGCTGAGGCGACGCGGCAGGTGAGCGCCGGCACGCGCAAATGGAGCGACGTCGTAACGCTCGACGCGCGCTCGCTGCCCTCCGGGATTACCCAGCGCTGGCCCGCGAACGCGCCGGTGACGCTGCATACGCTGGCGACTCTCATGATCTCGATCAGCGATAACACCGCGACCGACGCTCTGCTGATCGCACTCGGCCGGGACAAGGTCGATGCGGTGGTCGCACAGACCGGTGTGGCCGATCCCGCCGCGACGCTGCCGTTGCTGACGACGATGGAGCTGTTTCAGCTCAAGGCGCCCGCCAACGCCGATCTGGCGGCGAAGTGGAAGGCTGCCGGACCGGATGGTCGCCGCAGGTTACTCTCGGACAACCGCGCGCGGCTGGTGGCGACCAAAATCGACCCCGCCATGTTCGGCGACAAGCCGCTGGCGCCGGACATCGAATGGTTCGCCAGCCCCCGCGATGAGGCGGCAGTGCTCAACTGGCTGCGCATCACGGGTGGCGATCAGGCATTGGCGATCCTCGCCGTGAATCCCGGAACACCCGCGGCCGCGCTGTTCGACTATACCGGTTTCAAAGGTGGGTCAGAGCCCGGCGTGATCTTCACCAGTTGGTTGGTGAAGACGAAGAAGGGCAATTGGTACGCCGTCACCGGCGGCTGGACGCGCAGGGACGCCGCGGTGGACGAACGCGGATTCGCGATGCTGATGAACCGGCTGCTGGCGCAGGTTGCTGCGCAATAGGCTTCAGCGGTCGCGCTTCCATTCGTCACGGAGCAAGCCGTAGATCGTCGTATCGCGCACACCGAGGTGCGTTTCCCATTCGGCGCGCAGCAGCGCTTCATGCTTGAAGCCGAGCCGCTCCAGCAAAGCACGCGAGGGCAGATTGTCGGGATCCGTATCCGCGAACACCCGGCGCTGACCCTCGGCGAATATCTGGTCGATCACCGCAGACACCGCCTCGCGCGCGATGCCGTTGCCCCAATGGTCACGCGCGAGGATATAACCGATCTCGGTGACGTTTCCCTGCCGCTTCTCGCCCGCGGCGACGACACCGATCGCCCTATCGTTGCCCTTGAGCGTGATCGCCCAGCGGCGCCACTCGGGTGCATCACGCGCCAGATCCGCGCGCGTCTCCTCCACGCTCGCATGCGGCGGGCCGGACCAATATTGCATCAACTCGGCATCAGCGAACGCCGCGTGCAGCGCCTCGGCGTCGTCCAGCGTACGGGGCCGCAGGATCAGGCGCGCGGTCTCAAGCGCCACTGTATCGCGTGGCAGGACGCTCACGCCCAAGCCCTCAAGCTTCGCCCAGCGCCTCGACCAGCGTCTTGACCTTCTTCTGCCGCCATTGCGGCAGTGGCGCGACCATCCAATAGCCGAGCCGCGATGGCCGCGGATCGCCCAGCACCGCGACGCGTCCCGCCTCGATATCGTCACGCGCGAGCAGCTCGGGAACGGTTGCACGGCCAAGGCCCTGCGCCGCGGCATCGAGCGCCAGGCCCGCGTCGCCGACGCGTACCAGCGCCACACCATCCTCGGCAACGCAGCCCGGCCAGGCGATCGGCGTATCGGCGTTGGAGCCGGGACGGCCCACCGTCACCATACCGTCGCTCTCCAGCGCCTCGCCCTCATGCTCACCCGGCCCCTCACCCCAACGGATCGCGAGATCCAGATTGGCTTCGGTGAAGTCGATCGCTTCGTCCGCGGTGACCAGCACGAAGCGGAGTTCGGCGTCGTCGCGCGCGATCTCGGCGAGACGCGGCATCAGCCATTTCTCGGTCAGATCGCGCGGCGCGGCGATGGTCAACGACTTGGACGACTGGCCCGCCTGCATCGCACGCACCGATTCTTCGAACTGCAGGAAGCCGGCGCGCAACGCCGCAAGGCCGGCCTCGGCCTCGGGCGTCAGCTCCAGCCCCTTGGTGGTGCGGCGGAACAGCACCACGCCCAGTGTATCCTCGAGCGCGCGAATCTGCTGGCCGACCGCAGCGGGGGTCACCGCCAGCTCATCCGCTGCGCGGGTGAAGGAGAGGTGCCGGGCCGCCGCGTCGAGCACGCGCAGGCCGTTCAGGGGGAGATGAGTGCGCTTCATTCCGCTACCGCCGGTGCCAACAGGGAAAATTTGGGGATCGCCACGTCGAACTCCATGCCGTCGGCGCCGATCATGCGATAGCTGCCCTGCATCGATCCGGTGGGTGTCGCGAGCGGACAGCCCGAGACATAGTCGTAGCTGGCGCCCGGCGCGATCATCGGCTGCTCGCCGACCACGCCCTCGCCCTCCACCGAATGGCGCGATCCGCGGCCGTCGGTGATGATCCAGTGGCGCGTCAGCAGCTGAACCGCCTGATGCCCCTCATTCTCGATGCGAATGTGATAGGCCCAGAACCATCGCCCGCGATCGGGCTCCGACTGTTCGGGCAGATAGCTCACCGATACGCGCACGACGATGTCGCGCGTGATTTCCTCTTGAGAGAAGAGCGCCTTCACAACCCGACCGAACCGAGGGCCTGATCGAGATCGGCGATCAGATCCTCCGGGTCTTCGAGACCCACGTTGAGCCGCAGCATCCCCTCCCCCACGCCCATTAGGATACGCTGGTCCTCGGCGACGCCGCTGTGCGTGGTGGACGCAGGGTGAGTCATCAGCGAACGAGAATCGCCGATATTGTTCGAAATGTCGATGAGGCCGAGCGCGTCGAGCAGGCCGTGCGCCTGCACGCGTCCGCCATCGACCTCGAACGAGAAGATCGGGCCGGCCGCGCTCATCTGGCTCATCGCCAGATTGTGCTGCGCATGGCTGGGCAGGCCCGGGAAATTGACCTTCGCGACGCGCCCCTCAAGGAAGCGCGCAACCTTGAGCGCGTTCTCGCTCTGGCGCTGGATGCGCAGGTCGAGCGTCTCGAGTCCCTTGAGCACCACCCAGGCGTTGAACGGCGACAACGTCGGGCCGGTGTTGCGGTGGAAGGGCAGCAGCGTGTTGTTGATGAACTCCTCGGTCCCGCACACCGCGCCGGCGAGCACGCGGCCCTGTCCGTCCATCATCTTGGTCGCGGAATAGGCTACGACGTCGGCCCCGAAATCCATCGGCCGCTGAAGAGCAGGCGTCGCGAAGGCGTTGTCGACCACCGTGACGATGCCACGCTCCCTGGCGATCGCGCACACGGCCCTGAGGTCGACCACGTCCATCGTCGGGTTGGCAGGCGTCTCGAAGAAGAACACCTTGGTGTTCGGACGGATCGCATCGACGAACTGCTGCGGATCGCGCGCGTCGATCACCGTGGTCTCGATCCCGAACTTGGGCAGTTGCGTATCGGTCAGCCAGCGGCATGAACCGAACGCGGCGCGCCCGCCGATCAGGTGATCACCCACGGAGAGCTGGCACAGCAAAGCCGCAGTCATCGCGGCCATGCCCGACGCGGTGGCACGGCATGCCTCGGCGCCTTCCAGCAGGGCGATACGCTGCTCGAGCATCTCGACCGTCGGATTCTGCAGGCGCGAATAGGTCATGCCCTGCTGATCGCCCGCGAAGCGCGCGGCAGCGTCCCCGGCGCAATCATAGGCGTAACCCGAGGTCAGGAAGAGCGCTTCGCTCGTCTCACCCCATTCGCTGCGTGCAGTGCCACCCCGGATTGCCTGTGTGGCAGGCTTCCAGTTCTGGGTGATGCTGCGATCTTGTCCGGTACGGCGCTTCATGGCGAACCCTCTAGAAGCGTTGCCCACAGGCGCGCAAGGGCGGGCGCGTGACGGACCCGCAAAGCTGCGCTATCGAATCGGCCGAATGCTCGATCGCCTCGAACAACGCCCCGTCCTGCTGGCGCTGCTGATCGGCATCGCCGCGCTGTTGCTGTTCGGAACCGGTGTGCAACGGCCAAGCATCCTGATGTTCGACGAAGTGCATTACGTCCCGGCCGCGCGCGTGTTGAACGCATTGTCGCATCCGGTGAATATCGAGCACCCCTTGCTCGGCAAGTCGCTGATCGCGCTCGGAATGCTGATCTTCGGCGACAACCCGATCGGGTGGCGGGCAATGTCGGTCGTCGCCGGGGCGTGGACGATCGTGGGGATCTTTACCTTCACGCGCCACCTCACCGGTTCCGTGCGGGCGGGCCTGTTCGCGGCACTGTTCGCGATGCTGGGGCAGCTGGTGTTCGTGCAGGCGCGGATCGGAATGCTCGATGTGTTCATGGCCGCGCTGCTAGTATGGGCCGGCGCGGCGTTCCTGCGCGCGATGCAGAGCGACTCAAGGCGGAAGGCGATCACGTTCCTGCTGGCCAGCGCGATCTGGTTCGGCGGCGCGGTCGCGGTGAAATGGACCGCGGCGCCCTATATCGCGTTCGCGGGCGTCTGGTTCCTCTGGCTGCGGCGCGGCCATGCCGAACGCTTTGGCGGCCTGGGCTGGCTGGCGGGTCTCGCGATCCTCGGTGGCTTCAGCATCGCCACCTATTTCCTGACCTTTGCGCCAGCCTTCTTCTACACGACCGATCCGCTGACATTGGCGAAGCTGGTCCCCTTCCAGCTCGAGATGTGGAAACTCCAAACACAGGCACTGACTCCGCACAACTACGAGTCCGACTGGTGGAGCTGGCCGCTGCTGATCCGTCCGATCTGGTATTTCTACGAGCCGGATCAGGGGGCGATGCGCGGGGTGCTGCTGATTGGCAATCCAGCGATCATGTGGGGCGGGCTGTTGGCGGTCGCGGCGTGCTGGTGGGCGGGTCTGCGCGAAAAGGCCGGAGTGCCGCTGTTCATCGCGATGCTGTGGACCTTCTCGCTCGGTATGTGGGCGGTGATCCCCAAGTCGCTCGGCTTCTATTATTATTACTACCTGCCCGGCGTCATCCTGTGCGTCGTGCTGGCGGTGGCCTTCCACCATTATGCCGCGCGGGTGAAGCGCAACGACGAATGGTATCTGGTGCTGTGCGTCGGGCTGTTCGCTTATTTCTACCCGATCCTGGCAGCACTGGCGCTGCCCGACGCCCGCGGGTTCGAACGCTGGATGTGGTTTCCGACCTGGCCCTGACCGCTCAGTACCGTCCCCACACGAAGCGCGACGACAGCGCGAAGTTCCACACCGCCGCCACCACGATTCCCGCCAGCGCCGAGGGCGCCCATTGCGCTTGCTGCACGTCGTGCAGGAATGCCGCGACCCCGACATTGGCGATCGCGCCGACCGAGCAGACGAGGCAGAATCCGATCCACCCGTCGAGCAGCTGGCGGAATCCCTTCAATCGCGCGTCGCGATAGGTCAGCGCGTTGTTGAGGAAGAAGTTGAACGTCATCGCCACCAGCGTGGCGACGATCGTGCCGGTCAGGAAGCTGTATCCGAACAGGCGGTAGAACAGCCACAGCGCCCCGAAATGCACGCCTGCGCCCAGCGCCCCGATCGCGGAGAACATCGCGAACCGCACCGGGATCACCCGCCCGAACATGCGGTCGTACAGCGCGATCAGATACTCCATCGCGACGACGTGATCGAGCTTGCTCTCCCCCTCGATGCGCGTGCGGAAGACATAGGGCAGTTCGACGAACCTCAGCACCCGCGGGCTCGCCGTCATGATGTCAAGCAGGATCTTGAAGCCGATCGCCGACAAATGCGGCACCATCTCGCGCACCACATCGCTTCGGATCATGAAGAAGCCGCTCATCGGATCGTTGAGTTCCGCGTTGAGCACGCGGCGCGACAGTTTCGTCGCCAGCGCCGACTTGGCGACGCGGTCCTTGTCCCATTCCCCGGTACCGCCGCCGTCGACGAAGCGCGACCCGATCGCGACGTCGAGACCCGCGTCGCCCTGCAACGCGTCGAGCATCTTCGGCAACAAGGTTTCGTCATGCTGCATATCGCCGTCGATCACCGCGACATGCGGCGCGGCGGTCGCGCACATTCCCTCAATCGTCGCCGACGACAGCCCGCGCCGCCCGATACGCTGGATCACCCGGATCCGGCTGTCGATCCGGCCCAGCTCGCGCGCCGCCTCAGCGGTACCATCCGGGCTGTCGTCGTCGACGAAGATCGCTTCCCAGCGCCGTCCCGCCAGCGCCCTGTCGAGCGCGGCGACAAGGATCGGCACATTGCACCGCTCGTTGAAGGTCGGGATGACGACCGCCAGTTCGAGCAGCTCAGCCTTCACGCAAGCGCCTTCAACACCGCGTCGCCCATCGCTTCGGTCGAGAGCGTGCCGCCAAGATCCGCGGTGCGCGCGCCGCTCACCAGCGCCGCAGTCACTGCCGCCTCGATCCGGTCCGCCGCCTCGTCCATGCCCAGCGAATAGCGCAGCAGCATCGCCGCGGACAGGATCGTCGCGCACGGGTTGGCCTTGCCCTGACCTGCGATATCGGGCGCCGATCCGTGGATCGGCTCGTACAGCCCCTTGCCGCTGCCGTTGAGGGCCGCAGAGGGAAGCATACCGATCGACCCCGCGCACATGCTCGCTTGGTCGGACAGAATGTCACCGAACAGGTTTCCGGTGACGATCACGTCGAACTGGCCGGGATTGCGCACCAGCTGCATCGCCGCGTTGTCGACATACATGTGGGTCAGCTCGATATCGGGGAATTCGGCCGACACCTCGATCACCACGTCGCGCCACAGCTGCGAGGTTTCGAGGACATTAGCCTTGTCCACGGAGCAGAGCTTCTTGTTACGCACCCGCGCGGTCTCGAAGCCGACGCGGGCGATCCGCGCCACCTCGTCTTCGTTGTACGACATGATGTCATACCCCTCGCGGCGCCCGCTTGCGGTGGTACGCATGCCTTTCTCACCGAAATAGACGTCGCCGTTGAGCTCGCGCACGATCACCATATCGATCGCTCCCGCGACCTCGGGCTTGAGCGCCGAGGCGTCCTCAAGTCCGGCGAACAGGCGCGCGGGGCGGAGGTTGGCGAACAGCTCAAGCTCCTTGCGCAGCCCCAGAATCGCCTGCTCGGGACGCAGGTGACGCTCCAGATTGTCGCAGCGCGGATCACCAACCGCACCGAACAGCAGCGCATCAGCGCGCTTGGCGAGATCGAGGGTATGCGCGGGAAGCGGATGGCCATCGCTGAAATAGGCCGCGCCGCCGACCGGCGCTTCCTCGAAGCTCAGGCCAAGATCAAGCGCGTGCAGCACGCGGCGCGCCTGCGCGGTGACTTCGGGGCCGATCCCGTCGCCGGGAAGAACTGCGATCAGCGGCATGGGTACTCCACCTGAGTTTAAGGTCTGGGGCGCCTTACCGCCTTGGCCGCATCACGCAACCGCCCTGTTCAGCCGGTCAACCAGCCGGGCGCGCGCCGCGAGCACTTCAGCGGCTTTGCCATGAAGCAGATCGCGCTCGAGGAAGTGTGCGGTGAGCTTGAGCCCCGCGAAGATATCGTCCCACTCCGCCGACCCGCCGGCGACCACGAAGTGCGGCAGTGCCAGCAAACGCGATTCATACCCCACCGCACCCGAACGGCTGACCGCGATGCCGCTCTTGGGGCTGACAAAGGCGAGATCGTCATTGATTCCGGTCGCGGCGCAGTGGTCGAGATCCAGCCCGAAGCCAAGTTCGGCGAGCATCAGCAGTTCATACCGTACCAGAGCGGCCGCCCAGCCCCGCGCCGCGGGCGCCGCCTCGATGGCGTCGAGCATCCCGCCCAGCGCGGCATGGATCTGCGGATAAGGCTGCCCCTCGGGCAGCGCCGCGGCGGTGAGCGCGGTCGCCCATTCGAACGCGGCCGCAGGCAGCGGCTCGCGGAACATCGGCGCGCGGCTATGCGTCAGCTCGACGGTGAGCGCAGGCAATTGCTCCTCGGTCCGCGCGCGCCAGTCGCCGAGAATGACATTCCCAGGCTGCAACACCGGGCGCAACTGACGCGAGCGCCCGCCGCGCACATAGCCCGCCATCAGCCCCGCTTCCGCCGTCAGCGCACGCACGATCGCCCCGGACTCGCCGTGCGGGCGGATCGCGAGGACGATGGCGGTGGTCGCGAGGTGCATGAAGGAGGCTTCTAGCACGCCCCCCGCAGCCGTCATCCCCGCCGCAGCTTCTTGCTCAGGGCGTCCAGCCCAGCCGCCTCGACCAGCGCCTTGCCGCCCGCCACCGCGCGGTTGAAGCCGCCCAGCGCCGTGGTCGCCGCGCGGTTGGCAAAGCTTGGGCGCAGCAGCAGCAAGTCGAGACAGGCAACCCCGTCGGTCGAGAATTGCCGCTTATGCTGCCCCTCACCCTCGGTGAAGTCGAAGCGTGCGAATCTGCCTTCCGCGAACAGCTCGCGGAATGCCTCCATCTGCAACACCGCGCCGGGGGACAGATCGTTGAACGCGGGATCGTGCCCGACATATTCGTAGATCAGCGTCTCGCCCTGCGCGGGGCAGTAGAGATAGGCCGCCGGCCGGTCGCCAATGTAGAGCAGCCAAGCGCGCACTTCGTCCGCCGCGGCTTTGGCCAGCATCGACTGTAGGAACTCGGGGGTCCCCGGCAGTCCCTCACCCATCAGCTTTTCCTGATAGGTGTTGACCGCGATGGCGCGGGCGACGCCGTGGAATTCCTGCAGTTCCCCGGCCGAACGGAAGCGCCGCACATTGAGCTGCCCGCCCGATGCCTGCGCCACCTTCTTCGCCTTGCGCTTCACCCCCTGCCGCGCGCTCGACGACAAGCTGGAGAGATACCCGTCATAGCTGCCGGTCAGGTCCGCGAAGTAGCGCGTGTAACGCTGACGCACGAAGCCGATCATCCCGCCCGAAGCGAGGGTCATCGCGTCCAGCCGGTCCTCGGGCAGCGAAGTGACGACATAGCCCTGCGCTTCGCCGGGCAGCGGCGGGAGCGACGGCAGTCGCCCTTCGCGCGCCGCGTCGAGGCTGATCGCCACCGGTACGAGCGACCGCTTGACGCGCAGTACCGTGCGCGCGCCGATGCGGAAATTGAGCGCGGCGGCCGCGACGCTGGTCACGCGGCCCGCTCCGAGACGAGGTTCGACCAGAGCTGCTGCGCCTGACGGATACGCGTACGGATCAGGCTGGGACCGAGCGGCACGTCATTATGGTCGAGCGACAAATCGGGCAGATCGGCGAAGTGACTGGTGACGAGCGCGCCGCGGCGTTCGTCGAGCATCCGGCACAGCGCCTCGAACCGGCCGACATGCACCGCGTTGGCACGCGTGCCGGCGCGGTTCGCCAGTTCGAAGCCGTGGCTGACGATCGTCACCGCGGCGTGCGCCGTACGCACCGCATGGTCCAGCGCGTCGCGCATCTCGGCGGTGGACAGCGCGCAGATCTGGAAATGACGCAGATGCCCGGCGCGGTCCTCGATCAGCGTCACCGGAAGCTCGACCACGCCGCGATGCTCGACCGGGGCGATCTGGCGTTCGTGCAGTCCGATCGCGCTGGGCCAGGGATGTTCGGAGCCGTTGTGGCTGCTGTCATAGCGGATGCCGAGTTCGGCGAGCGCGGTGAGCGTATCGTCGCTCGCCGAATAGCTGCCCGATCGGAAGGCGATCGGCCGTGGCGCCCCGGCAGCGACGAGCAGGTCCGCCGCCGCGCGGATCAGCTCGCGCTGCTCGGCCAACGTGAAGTCGATCAGCTCGAACGAGGCGTGTCTGGTCCGGTCATCGGCGCTCGCGGCCGCCCAATTGGGATGCAGGTGCAACTGCACCTCCTGCCCCGCCTCAAGGATCGCGCCGACGACGCGCCTGATCGGTTCGATGCCGTACGCGACCGCAGGCATCGGATCGACGAAAAAGGTCGCCTTCAGACCGTGCTCGGCAAGCTTGCGCAGCTGATAGGCGATCCCGACGCCCGCCGGCTCGAGCGAGCGCTGGGAGATCGCGTCGATGTCGAGCCCAGCGGCGTGGTGACGCCACATCAGCTCAGTATCGACAGTCAGGAATGCGCGAGTCGGCATGCGCGCGAGATAGCCAAGGGCCGTGAAGAAATCGCAAAGCCGGCGGCGACTTCCTGAACGGTAACGTTCATTATCCTGACAAAGTTGACACAAAACGCGGGTGTCACGCGTGGCGGCCGGACGCGCGATCGCGCGGGACGGCAGGTCGGGACGATATGATCGAGCATCCGGAGAGCCTAGCCGAATCGACGCTTGTAGGAAAACGCGACGCTCATCGCGTGTGGTAGAAGTCGTAGACCTGCTGCGCCACCGCGGCGGACACCCCGGGCGCCTTGCGCAGATCCTCAAGGCTCGCCCCGCGCACCGCGCGCGCGGTACCGAAGTGCATCAGCAGCGCCTTCTTGCGCGCGGGACCGATGCCCGGGACCTCGTCGAGCGGGCTGGCGGTGAGCGCCTTGGCTCGCTTCTGCCGGTGCGCGCCGATCGCGAAGCGATGCACCTCGTCGCGCAATTTCTGGATGTGGAACAGCGCGGGCGCGTTGACAGGGAGCATCCGTTCGCTCCCGTCCATCAGGTGGAACACCTCGCGTCCCTCGCGACCGTGATGCGGCCCCTTGGCGACGCCGACGAGGCACACGTCCTCGATCCCCAATTCCTCGAGCACGGCGCGCGCGGCGTTGAGCTGGCCGCGCCCGCCGTCGATCAGGACGAGGTCGGGCCACACACCCTTGTCGCGGTCGGGATCCTCTTCCTGCGCGCGGCTGAAGCGGCGCGTGAACACCTCACGCATCATCGCGAAATCGTCGTCGGTCGCGGCGCTTTTGATGTTGAACTTGCGGTACTGGCTGGTGCGGAACCCCTCCGGCCCGGCGACGATCATCGCGCCGACCGCATTGGTCCCCTGAATGTGCGAGTTGTCATAGACCTCAATCCGGTCGGGCGGCTCGGCCAGCCCGAACAGGTCGGCGATGTCGCGCAGATTCTTCGCCTGAGTGGTCGATTCGGCGAGCCGCCGGTCGAGCGCCTCGACCGCGTTGCGCTCGGCCTGTTCCATCAGGCGCCGCCGCGCGCCGCGCTGAGGACGCGAAATCTCGACCTTGAACCCGGCGCGCTCGCCCAGCGCCTCGGCCAGTAGCGCCGCTTCGGTCAGGTCGCGGTCGAGCAGCACCGTCCTGGGCGGCGGCACTTCCTCGTAGAACTGCATCAGGAACTGCGCGAGGACCTCCTCCTCCGGCACTTCGGCGGTGTGCGCGGGGAAGAAAGCGCGGTGCCCCCAATTCTGGCCGCCACGGATGAAGAAGGCCTGGATCCCCATCACCCCCTGCTTGCAGGAGAGCGCGAAAATATCGGCGTCGCCTACCCCCTCGGCATTGATCGCCTGGCTACCCTGAATGAAGGTCAGCGCCTTCAGCCGGTCGCGCAGCACCGCCGCCAGTTCGAAGTCGAGATTCTCCGCCGCGGCCTGCATCTGCTCGCCGAGCTTGGCCTGAACCTTGGTCGACTTGCCCATCAGGAAGTCGCGCGCGTCGGACACCAGCTCCTCATACCCCGCCTTGTCGATGCGATCGACGCAAGGCGCCGAGCAACGGCGGATCTGGTAGAGCAGGCACGGCCGGTCGCGGGTGTTGAAGAAACCGTCGGTGCACGATCGCAGCAGGAACAATTTCTGCAGCGCATTGAGCGTCTTGCGTACCTGCCCCGCCCCCGCGAACGGGCCGAAATAGTCGCCCTTGATGCGCCGCGCGCCGCGATGGAGCTGGACGCGCGGGAAGGCGTGGTCGCCGCGCAGCAGGATATAGGGAAAGCTCTTATCGTCGCGCAGCAGCACGTTGTAGGCGGGGCGGAAGCGCTTGATCAGCTGCGCCTCGAGCAGCAGCGCTTCCGCCTCGTTATTGGTGGTCACCACCGTCATCGACCGGGTCTGCGCGATCATCCGGCGCAGGCGGTTCGAGAGCTTGGCGGGCTGGGTATAGTTGGCGACGCGGTTCTTGAGCGCGCGCGCCTTGCCCACATAAAGGACGTCGCCGCGCGCATCCTGCATGCGATAGACGCCGGGCCGCGCGGGCAGGGTCTTCAGCACATTGCGGATCGCCGCGACGCCCGCGTCGAGATCGGGCGTCTCCGATCCGCGCACGGCGTAGGTCGCGGTCTCTTCATTGAAGCGATTGGGGGAATTGGGATCGGACATGCTCCGCGCGATGTAAGCGGATTGCACACCGGTTTCCATCTGATAGCTTTGGTCCAGACCAATATCGGGGGATCTGTCACATGCGTATGCTCACCGCCCTTCTCGCCACCTCCTTGCTCGCCGCACCCGCGCTCGCCGGGCCCGACTTCGCGCCGGCGGTGGATGCGGATTATGCCGCGCATCTGGAGAAGCTGTTCCTCGACTTCCACAAGAACCCCGAGCTGTCGTTCAAGGAGACGCGCACCGCCGGGATCATGGCCAAGGAACTGCGCGCGGTCGGCGGGATCACCGTGACCGAGGGCGTCGGCGGGACCGGCGTGGTCGGCGTGATGAAGAATGGCGACGGCCCGGTCGTGCTGGTCCGCGCCGACATGGACGGCCTTCCGCTCAAGGAGGACAGCGGGCTTCCCTATATGTCCACCGTGACCCAGACCGATATCGACGGCGTGGTGAAGCCGGTGATGCACGCCTGCGGCCATGACGTTCACATCACCTCGATGATCGGTACCGCGCGCCAGCTCGCCAAGATGAAGGACCGGTGGAAGGGCACCGTGGTGTTCGTCGTCCAGCCGGGCGAGGAACGCATCGACGGGGCGCGGCGGATGCTCGCCGACGGCCTCTACACGCGCTTCCCCAAGCCCAATTACGCCGTCGCCTTCCACGTCACCGCGGGCATCCCGACGGGCAAGATCGGGCTTGAACCGGGGATCAGCAGCAGCTCGTCCGACAGCGTCGACATCACCATTCCCGGCATCGGCACGCATGGCGCCGCGCCGCACATGGGCAAAGACCCGATCGTGATGGGCGCCGAAATCGTGATGGCGCTGCAGACCTTGGTCAGCCGCGAGATCGCGCCGCTGAAGCCTGGTGTGGTCACGGTCGGCTCGTTCCACTCGGGCTTCAAGCACAACATCATCTCCGACAAGGCCGAGCTTCAGCTGACCGTGCGATCGGACGACGAGGATACGCGCAAGAAGCTGATCGACGGGATCAAGCGCATCGCCACCAATGTCGGCCGCATGAACGGCATGCCCGAGGACAAGCTGCCGCAGGTGAAAGTCGGCTTCGAATCGACTCCGGTGACGCTCAACGACCCCGCGCTGACCAAACGGGTGCGCGGCGCGCTGACCGGTGCGTTCGGCGACGGGATCATCCATTTCGAGGAGCGCGCCGGGATGGGCGCGGAGGACTTCGCCTATTTCATCCAGAAGGATCTGGGCGTGCCCGGGGCCTATTTCGTGGTCGGCGGCACGCCGCAGGCTGACATCGACGCGGGCAAGAAGGGCGGCAAGCCCGTCTCCGGACACCATTCGCCCTTCTTCAAGATCGATCCCAAACCCTCGGTCACGCTGGGTACTACGGCGATGACCGTGGCGGTGCTCGACCTGCTCAAGAAGTAGCGCGATCCGGCGGCCTGTAGTTCGTCGAAAGGCGATTGCAGGCCGCCGGGCGCATTCATAGCCTCGCTCCCGAACAGGGGAGGATGCCATGAAGCTTGCCATTACCGCCGCGATCCTGCTTGCCGCCGCTGCGCCGCTGGCCGCGCAAAAGGCGACGCCAGCGATCACCGCAGCGCTCGCCGACGCGTCCCGCCCCGCCGACCACCGAACCCGCGACGCCGCGCGAAAGCCCGGCGAGCTGCTGGCGTTCGCCGGGATCAAGCCGGATCAGAAGGTCGCAGATTTCGTGATGGGCGGCGGCTACTGGACCCGCATCCTCTCCCCGCTCGTGGGCGCGAAGGGCAAGGTCTATGCCTATCAGCCAGCCGAGTTCATCAAGTTCCGCGCCGCCTATGCCGACGAGCAGAAGGCGGCGGTCGCCGGCCTCGCCAACACCGTCGCGTTGAGCGACAGCCTTGCGGCGTTCAGCTTCCCCGAAAAGCTCGACGCGATCGTCACGGTCCAGAATTACCACGACATGTTCCTCGCCCCCTTCCCCAAGGGCACTGGCGAGGCCGTGACGCGCAAGCTCTATAATTCGCTGAGGCCCGGCGGGGTGCTGCTGGTGGTCGATCACGTCGCCAATGCCGATCCGGAAAACAAGGCGCCGACCACGCTCCACCGGATCGACCCCGAGGTGGCGCGGCGCGAGATCGAAAAGGCGGGATTCCGCTATGCGGGCAAGCTCGACCTGCTGCGCAACACCAGCGATCCGCACACCGCCAATGTCTTCGACGCCGCGATCCGCGGCAAGACCGACCAGTTCGTGTTCAAGTTCGTGAAGCCCCGCGCCCAGTGATGATGCGGGCCGCGATCGCCGCGCTCGCGCTTGCGGCAGCACCGCAGGCATGGGCGAATACGAGCGTCGAAGCCGAACTCACGGCGATCGGCAAGCCCGCCGCGATCTTCGTAACCGGGGACGGCGCGGATCAGGGCTATGCCGACGGTCTCGCCGACGCGACCACCGGCCGCGCGCTGACGGTCGACACGCCGGTGCGGATCGCGAGCAACACCAAGACCTTCACCGCGGCGGCGGTGCTGCGGCTATGGGAACAGGGGCGGATCGACCTCGACGCGCCAATCGGCCCGCTGGTCAATCCGCGGCTCGACCGCATCCTTCGCACCGACGGCTATGACACGCGCGCGATCACCGTCCGCCATCTGCTGAGCCATAGCGGTGGACTCTACGATCATGGCGGCGACAAGCGCTTCGTCGAATCGCTGATGACCGATCCGGGCAAGGTGTGGACGCGCGAGGCGCTTGTGAAGCTCGCGACCGACTATGCCGATCCGCAGAGCAAGCCGGGCACCGAGTTCCGCTATTCGGACACCGGCTACATCCTGCTCGGCGATATCGTCGAGCGGATCACGGGCAAGACGCTGGCGACGTCGGTGCGCGAGCTGCTCAAGCTCGACACGCTAGGATTGAAGGCGACGTGGTGGGAAATCTACGAGGCCCCACCCAAAGGCGCCGAGGGTCGCGCGAAGCAATATATCGGCGACAAGGACGTCACCGCGGTCGACCCGTCGATGGACCTGTTCGGCGGTGGAGGTCAGCTCATGTCTGCGCGCGACCTCGCGACCTTCTTCAAGGCGCTGTTCGAGGGGCGGGTGTTCGACAAGCCCGGGACGATCAGGGAGATGTTGTGGAAGGGGCCGCACCGGAACGCGGACACCTATCGCCTCGGCATCTTCGTGCAGCAGACGCCGAAGGGCGAGCGCTATTGGCATAGCGGCTTCTGGGGCACCTATGCTGCCTATGCCCCGGCGAGCGGGATCGCGCTGGGCACCGTCACGACCCGGCAGGGCACCAAGCCGCTGATGCCGCTGGTCGACCGGCTGATGCGACAAGCGCCCTAGGACGCCGCTCCCCGAGGGAACGGCGCCCCGTGGCCGAGTGTCACTGCCAGTCGGCGCGGGCTTCCTTGCCGCCGAGGAACGGGCGCACGGTGGGCACCAGCTCGGGCGCGAGGAACATGTCGTAATGGGTGCGGCCGGGCAGGATGGCGAGGCGGTGCTTCGTCACATGCTCGCGCTGCCAGCCGCCGTCGCGCCGGCCGCCGCCCAGCAGCTTGAAGAAGTCGACGCTCGCTTCGGGCCGCCACATATCGGCGTCGCCGACCACCAGCATCACCGGCATGGTCAGCGCCTTCACCTGCGCGGACCAGTCGAAGTCGCGCCGCATCAGATCACCCATCTGATCGAGCAGCCGCGGGAAATCGCCCGGCTTCGGCGCGCGGGCGACGTAGCCGGTATACATCGGCGTATCCTTCATCATCGGTGCCATCGCCGCGGTCAGCTGCCGCTGGATCGGCACCATCTCGGGCTGGATGCCGGCGGTGGAGAGGGTCATCGAGACCAGCGCCAGACGGCGCACACGGCCCGGATGCTGCGCCGCGAGCTGGAAGCCCACGCCCGCGCCCATCGAATAGCCCAACACATCGACTTGCTTGAAACCGAGCTTGTCGAGCAGCGTGTTCATGTCGTTGCCCATCGCCTCGATCGCGATCGGGCGGGTGCCGAGCGGGGTGCGGCCATGTCCCTGCAGGTCGACCGCGATCACCTGACGCCCGGCGGCGAGCGCGGGCAGGATCGGCGCGAACATGTCGATCGAACCAAGCCCGCCATGGAGCAGAAGCAGCGGCTCGCCCTGCCCGCGCACCTCGTAATAGTAAGCGATCCCGTCGACCTCGACGGTACCGCTGCGGGCGGGCGCGGGTTGCGCCGCGGGCGCGACCGGTGCCGTGGTCTGCGCGTGCGCGGCGAGCGGCGTGGCCAGCGCGGCGGCGGTGGCAATAAGCAGATGCGTGCGGATGCGTGCGAACATGTCCTCTTCTCCTGTTCCGGCGCGCAATGTTTGCGCGCCTACGACAGGACGACGAACAAGGTTCGCCGATTTCGACATGCGATCGAAAAAATCGCCCGCGCGGCACAAACCGCGCGGGCGAACGGATCAGAAGCGGACGCCGAGGCCGACGGTGCCCTGATGGCGGTGATCCCCCAGATTCTCCGAATAGCGATATTCGCTGCGGATCAGGAAACGGCCGGCGCTGAACTCCGCGCCCGCGCCGACACGATAGCCGCCGTCGGTCCAGGCGACTTTCTGGTCGGGAGACGCCGGGGTCGCTAGCTGATCGTAGCTCTCCGTGGCGCGCGCGTTCGTATAGCCCGCCTTGCCATAGAGCATCAGATTGGGCGCCACGACCGCACCGAGACGGCCGCCAATGTAGAGGTCGCGCCCGAGGTGGTAGCAGTTGCGCTGGCTGGTGCCTCCGAAGGTGGAGGTCTGGCACCCGCCCGTGGTGGTTCCGGTCACTTCCGCTTCCACGCCATAACGCAGGCTTCCGGCGGCCAGATCATAGGTGACGGCTCCGCCGTAGAGAAAGCCGGTGGGATCACCGCTTCCGCCCGACGAATGATCGACGCCGCCAAGCGCGACGATGCTTGGGCCGGTGAACGGTTCGGCTTCCTGCGCGACGGCGGGGGCAGCCGCCAGAACGGCGGGCAGAATCAGGGCTTTTGCGAAAATACGCATGTTGTTGCTCCTCAATGGTCGGGGATGCCGGCAAGGGGGCCGGCAAAGGGATACGCGATTGCTCCTCGAGCAGAACCCGGCCGCTGCATATCGGCCGAAACCGGTGGTCGTTTCGCAGCCGGGCCGAAGTTTGCTCGAATTATGGCATGCGGAATTTCGTCCGCCGCAACCCTGAACCTCAGATCAACGGCAGGTGTCAGACGTCGAGGACTTCGCGCACCTTGAAGGCGAGCTGCTGCACCGTGAACGGTTTCGCCAGGAAGGCGACGTCATGGTCGAGCATACCGTTATGGACGATCGCGTTGCGGGTGTAGCCGGTGGTGTAGAGCACCTTCAGCCCCGGCCGCTTCTCGCGCGCGCGGTCCGACAGGATCCGGCCGTTCATGTCGGGCATGACGATATCGGTGAAGAGCAGGTCGATGCGCGGCTGGATCTCGAGCACGGTCAGCGCCTGATTGGCGTCCGCCGCCTGCACCACGACATAGCCCAGCTCGCGCAGGGCATCGACCGACATGTGGCGCACGCCCTCCTCATCCTCGACCACCAGAATGACCTCGTCGCCCTTCGAGCGCGGCAGCGTGTCCGGTGCCATGCGCGCGCCCGGCGTTTCCGCCTCACCGAAATGGCGCGGGAGGTAGAGCTTGACCGTCGTCCCGACGCCCGGCTCCGAATAGATCTTCACATGCCCGCCCGACTGTTTGACGAAGCCGAACACCTGACTGAGGCCAAGGCCGGTACCCTTCCCCACCCCCTTCGTGGTGTAGAAGGGGTCGAAGGCGCGCTCGATCACCTCCGCCGGCATGCCGGTTCCGGTGTCGGTAACCGAGACCATGACATATTGCCCCGGCGTTACCTCGGCGTGCGTCGCGGCATAGGCATCGTCGAGATGTGTGTTCGCGGTCTCAATCGTCAGCCGCCCGCCGCCGGGCATCGCATCGCGCGCGTTGACGCACAGGTTGAGCAGGGCGTTCTCGAGCTGCGCGCCGTCGATGAAGCTGGCCCACAGCCCGCCCGCCAGCACCGTCTCGATCCGGATATTCTCGCTGATCGTCCGGCGCAACAGCTCGGACATGCCGCCGACCAGCTTGTTGGTGTCGAGCGCCTTGGGCGCGAGCGGCTGCTGGCGCGAGAAGGCGAGCAGCCGCGCGGTGAGCTGCGCCGCGCGCTCGGCGCCTTCCACCGCATGGTCGATCCCTTCACGCGCCTTGGCCGGATCATTGTCGAAGCGCCGCTTCGCCATGTCGAGGCTGCCGATGACGATCGCGAGCATGTTGTTGAAATCATGCGCCACGCCGCCGGTGAGCTGGCCGAGCGATTCCATCTTCTGCATCTGACGCAGCTGCGCCTCGGCGGCGGCGCGGCTTTCCGCTTCTTCGGTGATCTTGCGGTTGGCCTTGAGTAGCGCCTCGCCCACCTCGATCGCCGCCATCGCGCGGCGGCGGGCGTCGCGCGCGGCATAAGCGGCGAGCGCGAGCACCGCCAGCGCGCCCGCGATCAGCCACAAGGTAAGCCATGCCGACCAACTCGCCAGCGACTCAGAACGCATCGTCAGCAGCCGGCTTTCCTCGGCCTTCATCGCCCCGATGATCGCGCGACAGCGGTCCATCAGCGCCTTGCCCACACCGGCACGCACGACCTCGGCGGCGCGGTCGAACCGTCCGGCGCGCGCCTGATTCAACCCTACCGACAATCGCTCCACGCGGGCGGTCGCGCATTGCGTCAGCTGATCGGTGGCGGCGAGCTGACCCGAATGATCGGCCACCATCGGCTTGAGCGCGGCCAGGTCGCCCGCCAGCTGGCGACGGCCATCGAAATAGGGCTGGAGATAAACCGGGTCGCGCGTCACCAGATAGCCGCGCTGTCCGGTTTCGGCGTCCTGTAGGCGCGAGCGGATCGTGCTCAGCTGCTCCTGCACCAACAGGGTATGGACCACCAGCCGCTGCGCGACCTGCTGGCGCTTGAACAGCACCAGCGTGCCAAGCACCGCCGCCGCGATCACGGCAAAACCGATGATCAGCGCAATCAGCCCCCGGTCGCGACGAGCATCCCCCATGCGCTTGAGAATACGTGAAAAAAGGGGCGCGGCAAGATGCCACGCCCCTTTTGTAGCGTTACCGCGGCGAGAACCTTAGTTGAGCCGCGAAAGTCCCGCGATCGTGCTGTCGACCAGTGCCTTGTCGGCACCGGCATCGTGCTTCTGCGCGATGATCGCCGTCGCCGCCTTCGCCGCCGCGTCGGCCGCATGGGCGCGGACCTGATCGATCGCCGCACGCTCGGCCGCGGCGATCTTGTCCTCGGCCATCTTGGTACGGCGCTTCACCAGCTCGTCCGCATCCTTCTTGGCCTTGGCGACCAGCGCCTTCGACTCTTCGTCGGCATGCGCGACCATCGCCGCCGCCTGCGTCTCGACGCCGGCGAGCTTGCGGGCATATTCGTCGCGCAGCGCCTCGGCTTCGGTGCGCAGCTGCTCGGCTTCAGCCAGACGCGTGCGGATCGCCGCGATCTGCTTGTCCAGCATCCCGCCGATCAGCTTGGGCACGCCCTTCCAGATCGCGACCAGAATGAGGATCGCCATCGCCCCGGCGACCCACATGGTCGCGTCAAGGCCAAGCGCGGTCGGCTCCGCATGATGCTCGGCACCACCCTTCGCCTCAGTGCCGGCGTGCGGCATACCCTCGAGCTTGTCGGCGTTTTCCAGCCGGTTCGCCACCTCGGCCGAGGCCGGGGGCAGGGTTTGCGTATCAGCCATTGGCGATCACCGTCTTCACCGCGCTGCGGGCTTCGGCGGCAGTCGTCTTCACGCCCGAAAGGCGCGCGACGATATCCTGCGCCGCGTCCGCCGCGACCGATTCGATTTCCGCCAGCGCGGACTTGGTCGAAGCGGCGATGCGCGCCTCGTCCTCGGCCAGCTTGGCATTCAGTTTCTCGGCAGCGCCGGCGAGCGACTTGGCGGTCGCCGCGGCGGCCTTGTCACGCGCCTTGGCGAGCAGGGTTTGCGCCTGCTCACGCGCCGCATTCTCCTGCTGCCGCCAGGTCTCCTCGGCCGCATCGGCCTGAGCGCGCGCGGCTTCGGCAGCGGCGAGATCGTCGGCCACCGACTTGTCACGGCTGTCGATCGTCCCCTGCACCTTGGGCACCATGCCCAGGCCGATGACGAAGAAGACGAAGCCGAAGGTCAGCAGAAGCCAGAAGATCTGCGACGCATAGGTCGCGGCGAGCTGGGATATCTGTGGCATCGGAATTCCCCTTCCGCCGCCGGACGGATCACCGCCCGGCGTGGAAGTTCAGACGAGTGTTAGGCGACGAAGATCAGCAGGACTGCAACGACGAACGCGAGCAGGCCGAGAAGCTCGGCGGCCGCGAAGCCGATGAACATGTTGCCCTGCTGGCCAGCGGCCGCACCCGGGTTGCGCAGCGCGCCCTGCAGGAAGGCGGCGAACACCGCGCCCACGCCCAGCGCCGCGAGACCGGCGCCAACCGCCGCGAGACCCGCACCGAGGAGCTTTGCTGCTTCTGCGTCCATGATTCTAACTCCAGTTCAAAAGTTCAAAGGTTCAACGAAAAAACGGATCAATGATGTTCGTGCAGGTGCACGGCATCGTTGATGTAGAGCGAGGTGAGCAGCGCGAAGACATAGGCCTGCACGCCCGCCACCAGCAATTCGAGCGCCGAGACGCCGACCATCAGCACCAGGCTGGCCCCGCCCACCGGGATTGCCCAGCCGGTCGGCCCCGACATGATGATGAAACCCGCCAGCACCTTGAGCAGGATGTGGCCCGCGGTCATGGCGACAAACAGTCGCAGCGCGAGACTGAACGGGCGCACCATGAACGACACCATCTCGATCGGCACGACCAGGAACAGCACCGGGAGCGGCGTGCCGTGGGGCACGAACAGCTTGAAGAAGCGCAGCCCGTGCTTGGCGAAGCCGACGATCAGCACGATCGAGAAGGAAAGGATCGCGAGCACGCCGGTGACGGTGAAATGGCTGGTCGCGGTGAAGGGATGGACACCCGGGATCAGGCCCAGCGGCAGCAGGCCGACCGCGTTGGTGAACAGGATGAACATGAACAGCGAGAAGACATAAGGGAGGAACTTGCGCCCTTCCTTGCCGATATTCGCTTCCAGCAGCTTGTCGATGAAGCCGGTGAACCCCTCCACCGCCATCTGCCAGCGGCCCGGCACCACCTGGCGCTTCATTCCGCCCAGCATGAACACGAACAGCAGCGCTACCGCCGCGAGCATCCACACCGCGCTGTTGGTGAAGGCGATCTGATGCCCGCCGACATTGAACATGTCGGCGATCGACTGCACCTCGAACTGGTGCATCGGGTCGATCTTGCCTGCTTCTTCAGCCACGTCCGCTTCCCATGTAACCGAAGCGCCCGAAAGTCATTTCGAGCGCTGGTTCGAAATCCGAATGATGTTCCTGAAGGCACTGACGACCCCAAGGGTCAGCAACGCCAGCAGGAGCCAGGGAGAGGTGCCGAGGAAATAATCGAGTGTCCACCCGATCACCCCGCCTCCCAACAGCCCGCCGATCAGCTCGGCGAGAACCCGGTTGCCCATGCGATAATCGCGCTGGCCTTCCCTGTT
The DNA here is from genome assembly GCA_035481255.1 of Sphingomonas sp. GTDB lineage: Bacteria > Pseudomonadota > Alphaproteobacteria > Sphingomonadales > Sphingomonadaceae > Sphingomonas. The sequence continues at coordinate 23,008 of DATIGZ010000410.1, forward strand.
GCCCTCGCCCTTGCGGATCGCCTCTTCGGATTGCGCTCGCGCCAACCGCTCATTGAGCGCGGTGATGCGTGCATCCTCCTTGAGGGGGTCCAGTCCGGGCTCGTTCTCGGCCATATCGCCTCTCCTGAGTGCCTGTGACACTAGGCTAAACGCATGTACCGAGCGGCGAGCCCGCCAAGGCACGCGCGCTTTAGAAAGGGGGGTGCCCCGAGTCAACCGCAGTGCAATATTCGACGCTTGGCGCAGCGCGCGCGGGAGGAGTATGGCGCCATGCCAAGGGAGGCCCAGCATGACCGAGCATGAGTATGAGTCGCGCATCGAGTGGACCGGCGATCGCGGCGAAGGCACGCGCAGCTATCGCGGCTATGACCGCACCTGGGAAATCCGCACCGAGGGCAAACCCGTCATCGCCTGCTCGAACGACCCGCTGCTGGGCGGCGATCCCGCAAAGCCAAACCCGGAAGACCTGCTGATCTCGTCGCTCGCGTCCTGCCACATGCTCTGGTACCTGCACCTCGCGTCGAGCGCGGGGATCGTCGTGCGAAGCTATGTCGACCGCCCGGTCGGCGTCGGCGAGACCGCGAAGAACGGCGCCGGACGCTTCCTGCGCGCCACGCTCCGCCCGGTGATCGAGGTCGAGCAAGGCGCCGATCTCGCCCGGGCCGAGGCGATCCATCACGAGATCCACGAATATTGCTTCATCGCGCGATCGGTGAATTTCCCGGTCAGCTACGAACCGCGCTTCATCGAGGTCTAGCCGAGCCCTCTTGAATGCTGCCGCCATTCGCGAAACAAACGGCACATGGGGGAAGGTTCGGACAATAGCGGCCATCGCGCCCGCCTGCGCCAGCGGCTACTGACCGATGGCGAGGGACTGCTCGATCACGAGCTGATCGAATACCTCCTCGCGCTGGCGATTCCCCGCCGCGACACCAAGCCACTGGCCAAGGCGCTGCTGCACGAGTTCGGCGGGATTGCCGGGCTGCTCACCGCCGATTCCGAGGCGATCGCGCGCGTGCCGGGCATGGGCGACACTTCGGTCGCCGCGCTCAAGATCGCGCACGCCGCGGCGCTACGACTGCTGCGCGGCGAGGTCGCGGCGCGGCCGGTGCTCGCCAACTGGCAAGCGCTGCTCGACTATCTTCGTGCCGACATGGCCCATCATGCGATCGAGCGCGTGCGCGTGCTGCATATGAATAGCCGCAACATGCTGATCCGCGACGAGCTGATGCAGGAAGGGTCGGTGGACGAGGCGCCGGTCTATGTCCGTGAGGTGATCCGCCGCGCGATCGACCTCGGCTCGGCGGCGATCATCCTCGTCCACAACCACCCGAGCGGAGATCCCGCCCCCAGCCGCGCCGATATCGAACTGACCCGCAACGTGGTCGAGGCGGGCAAGCGGCTGGGCATCGCGGTGCACGATCATATCATCATCGGGACCGAGGGCCATTCGAGCCTGCGGTCGATGGGGCTCATGTAGCTGAATAGGTCACGGCCTCGATCTTGTTGCCGTCGGGATCGAACAGGAAGGCGCCATAGTAGTTGGCGTCATATTCGGGCCGCAGCCCCGGCACGCCCGCGTCCCGGCCGCCGCTGACGACGCCGTGGCGGTGAAAGGCATCGACAGCCTCGCGATCACGCGCCTCGAAACAGATATGCACGCCATTGCCCGCGCTCGCCGGCGCGCCATCGACCGGCGTCTCGACGCTGAAGGTATAGGCCGTCACGCCATAACCCAGGCTGCGATCCGTTTCGCCGAGGAGGCGATAGCCCAACGGCAGCAGCACCGCATCATAGAAGCGCCTGGCGCGCGCGACATCGCTGGTGCCCACCGAAACGTGATGGATCATCCGCTCCTCTCCTTCGCGCATGAAAACGGCCGCCGAACCTTTGGGATCCGGCGGCCGTGGGACGGGAGATGCGAGGTTCCCGTCCCTGAACGTGGCGACTTCGCTTACGAAGCCGCGGCGGGAGTGAGGAAGGTCTTGAGTTCCTCCTTGTTCACACCGCCCGACTTATCGGCATCGGCCTGATTCAACGCGGCGCTCAGCCACTGCTTGTCCGCTGCCGATTCGCCCTTGAAGGCGGGCTCGCTGGCCGAGCGCAGGGCGACCATCCAGCTGCTGAACTCCTCGGCCTTCAGGCTGCCATCGGCATCCTTGTCATAGGTCGGAAAGCCCTGATCGACGACCGCGGCGATCTGAGTCGCATTGGCCGGCTGCTGCCCCTGTGCCGGGGCGGGCTGCTGCGCGGCCTGCGCGGGCTGTTCGGCCGGGGCGGCAGGAGCCGCTTCCTGCGGCTGCTGCGCGGTTTCGGCGGGCTGCTCGGCGGGCGCGGGAGCCTCGGCCGGTTCCGCAGGCTGTTCAGCCGGGGCCGGCGGCGTTTCCTGCGCAGGCGCATCTTGCGCAAGCGCGGGAATCGAAATCATCACAGCTCCTGCAAGAAGAATTGATTTAAGCATGGAATATCTCCTAAGTCATTATATCAAATTGCTTGTATAAGCAGATAGGATAGCTCGTTTGATCCGCAACCATTCAACCCGTTGCATATTTATCACGTTCCACGATTTAATTTGACCTCATATCAACTTAACGAAATAGACCTTCACCTCATCCCAGAAACGTGCCGAATTTGGGATGAATCGGTTGGAATTATTTAATGATGCAGCAGGTTTGCCGCGACCCGGCACCTTTGCTAGGGGCGCCCGCGCAGCACGAAAGGCATTCCATGGTCCCCCGCTATTCCCGCCCCGCCATGACCGCGATCTGGTCGCCCGAAACCCGCTTCGGCATCTGGTTCGAGATCGAGGCGCACGCGACCGAGGCGCTGGCCGATCTTGGCGTGGTGCCCAAGAGCGCCGCCAAGGCGCTGTGGGACTGGTGGGCGACCAAGCCCCAGATCGACGTCGCCGCGATCGACGCGATCGAGGCGGTGACCAAGCATGACGTGATCGCGTTCCTCACCTGGGTCGCCGAGAATGTCGGCGACGAAGCTCGTTTCATGCACCAGGGCATGACCAGCTCGGACGTGCTCGACACCTGCCTGTCGGTGCAGTTGGTTCGCGCGTCGGATATCCTGCTCGACGATCTCGACCAGTTGCTCGAAGTGCTCAAGCGCCGCGCCTATGAGCACAAGCTGACCCCGACGATCGGGCGCAGCCACGGCATCCATGCCGAGCCGGTGACCTTCGGCCTCAAGATGGCCGAAGCCTATGCCGAGTTCGCGCGTAACAAGGCGCGTCTGCTCGCCGCGCGCGCCGACATCGCGACCTGCGCCATCTCCGGCGCGGTCGGCACCTTCGCCAATATTGACCCGCGCGTCGAAGCGCATGTCGCCGACAAGCTTGGCCTCGCGGTCGAGCCGGTCTCGACTCAGGTCATCCCGCGCGATCGCCACGCGATGTTCTTCGCGACGCTGGGCGTGATCGCCAGCTCGATCGAGCGCCTCGCGGTCGAGGTCCGCCACCTCCAGCGCACCGAAGTTCTGGAAGCCGAGGAATATTTCTCGCCGGGCCAGAAGGGCAGCTCGGCGATGCCGCACAAGCGCAACCCGGTGCTGACCGAGAACCTGACCGGGCTCGCCCGCATGGTCCGCAGCGCGACCATCCCCGCGATGGAGAATGTCGCGCTGTGGCATGAGCGCGACATCTCGCACTCCTCGGTCGAGCGCTACATCGGCCCGGACGCGACAATCACGCTCGACTTCGCGCTCGCCCGCCTTACCGGCGTGATCGACAAGCTGCTCGTCTACCCGGCCCGCATGCAGAAGAATCTCGACCGGATGGGCGGCCTCGTCCATTCGCAGCGCGTACTGCTGGCGCTGACCCAGGCCGGCGTCAGCCGCGAGGACAGCTACCGCCTCGTCCAGCGCAACGCCATGAAGGTGTGGGAGAGCGACGGCGAACTGTCGCTGCTCGAACTGCTCAAAGCCGATCCCGAAGTCACGGCGGCGCTCTCGGCGCAGGAGATCGAGGAGAAGTTCGACCTCGATTACCACTTCAAGCAGGTCGACACGATTTTCGAGCGCGTTTTCAAAGATTGACGCTCGGCTCGGTTAGTGTGACGCTCCCGTAACACAACGGGAGACCGGGCGATGGCCAAGGCGAAGAAGAGCAAGTCGGCAAAGGCGGGCAAGCTGCCCAAGACCGTCGCCGGGATCGAGCTGCCCAAGGAACTGCGCAAGCAGGGCGCCAAGCTGCTCGACCTGATCAAGAACCCGATGGTCGGCGATCTGGTCGCCGCGGGCCTCGTCGCTCTCGCCGCCAATGTCCGCAATCAGGGCAAGCC
>DATIGZ010000411.1:0-5905 GCA_035481255.1 Sphingomonas sp.
CGATAGATCTGGTCCTGACGGCTCAGACGGCGCTCGCGATAATTGCCGCTGCGGTAGTTGTCATAGGGATCCCAGCGGCGGTCGCTGCGGTCGCCGCGCCAGCGATAGTCGCGACGGCCATCCCGGTCACGGTCACGCCAGTCGCGGTCACGCCGGTCACCGCGGCGGTCGTTCCATTCACGATCGCGCTGGCGCTCGCGCTCTTCCCAGCTCTGCGCATGCGCCGCCCCGCCCAGAACGGGCGCGGTGGCGACGGGCAGGGTGAGCGACAGCGCGAGAAGTGCTGTCAGTCCGTTGCGCATGATCAATCTCCTAAAACGTCAGGAAGTTAAATCGTATCACATGCGCAATGGTTCCCGAACCCGGGGCACCAAAAGCCAGATCGACGCGATTCAGCGATAATTGAAGCTGATGCTGATCCGATCGGCTTTGGCGCTGCCCGCCACCACCTCATGCCGCAGCCAGCTTTCCCACAGGAAGATCGTCCCCGGCTCGGGCCGGGCATAGACGAAGGTCTGCAGATCCTCGGGCGCGGCGGCGTGGCGCGGGGGCGCGGCCATCATCAGCGGCAGGCGCGGATCCTCCAGCTTGAGCGTGCCCGCACCCGGCGGGATTTCGACGTACAGCGTACCCGAAATGATGCTGTGCGGGTGGATATGCCCCGAATGGGTGCCGCCGGGTTTCAGGATATTAACCCACAGACTGTCGAGCTTGGGCTTGCGGCCAAGGTCGAATGCACATTCCTCCGCGAACTTCGCCGCGTGGCGGTTGAGATGGCGGACGAGATCGCCGAAGCGCGGGTCGCGCGCGGGCAGATCGTCGAGCGAGGCGTAGGAAGTGTAGCCGCGATAGCCGTGCGTCTTCGACCATGCTTGTCCCGCGCGGTCCTGGGCCGCCAGATCGCGGCAAGCATCGCCCAGCTCGGCGAGCAGCGCGTCGTCGGCGAGCGCGGTTTCGGAAAAGCGCGTGGCGAAGAGATTGCGGATCGTCATGGCGCATCGCACAGCACGCGCGGACAGCCTTCGCAAGCCGTAAGAACCTGTCTGAAAATTCGCGGAAGGGCGAACTCAAGGCCTTAACGGCCCGCTCCCCCATCCGGCCACCCGTCAAGATACGCTGAAGTGGGTGGCCGGGTGGGGAGCGGGCCGGTGCCGTAGAACGCGCCGGCAGGTCCGTTCTCATCTGGTCTCTAAGACGTTGACACCCCGGCCGCATCCGGCAAACTCGCGCGTCAAAATGGGGAGGAAGTCCATGAAGCGCATCGCAATTCTCGCGCCGCTGACGCTTGTCGCGCTGGCCGCCTGCGGCGACAACGGCGCCAGGGAGAAGGCCGCGGCGGAAGCGAAGGCCAAGGCGCAGGAAGCGCAGAAGGCTAAGCTGCTCGAGGATGCGCTGGCGCTCAACACGCGCTGCTATGCCGCGGTGAAGTGGCAGCAGCGGCTGCTCGACAGCCCGGTGCCGCGCTCGATCGCGGGCGGGGCGGCGCCGTTCCTCGATTATTATCGCACGATGATCGCCAACAAGCTGGGCGATCAGGTCATTCCGGCGGCGGCGCCCAAGCCCGAATTGTCCAAGGCCAATCTCGACGCCTATCTCGACTGGGCGGCGAAGGATCAGGCCACGAACGTGTTCGAAAAGGGCACTCGCGCGCAGAATTACGCCACGGTCACCACCTGTGTGCAGAGCGCGGCCGAATTCGGCACCGGCACGATGGCGAAGATCAGCCCCGCCGAACGGCTGGGCAAGATCCAGCAGTTGCGCCAGATCATGGATGCGACCGGAAGCTGAGCGCCGCCGCGGGCTTTTCCGCGCTTGCGTCTCAGCCCAATTGCGGCCTTTCGTTTCCGGCTCCGTCAGGCTACCGGAGAACGCACGCAACCCTTGCGGGCATAGCCCGTTCATCTGCTGTAAAGGCGCGAACCGCCTTGCAGATGTGCAAGTAACAGGAGTCGAAGGATGATTCGCCGTTCCATTCTGATCGCCAGCACCGCCGTGGCGCTGACCGTCGCCGGGTGCGGTGGCAACGATCCCTCGCCGACGCCTACCCCGTCGCCCACGCCGACGCCCACGCCGTCGCCGTCGCCGATCAGCTATTCGAGCCTGCCGCTGACCGCGGCGACCGAAGTGTTCACCGTCAGCGCCGCGATGAGCTACACCGGCGACGTCGCCGGCCCGGTCACGCTCGGCACCGCCGGCACCGACGCGTTCTCGAACCGCGTGCGCCTTGCGCTGCAAAGCACTGTCACCTCGGCCATGACGACCGAGGAAGTGGTGCGCGAGAACACCGAGGAAGCGCGCTTCACCGGCGCCGACCTGCTCACGGCGCCCGCGACGACGGTGACCGAATATGTCTTCCGCGAGAGCACCGCGCCCACCACGGCGGGCCAGTTCACCCAGCTTGAGCTGCTCAACAACACCGTGACAGCGAGCCCCACCGTGGTCACCGCCGACCCGCTGCTGGGTACCCTGACCCGCGTCAGCTATGGCGCGTGGTGGCGCGGCGAAAGCACGGCGGGCGTCAAGAAGGTGACCTATGGCACCTTCGGCTATCCGACCGCGTCGAGCGACATGCCGACCACCGGCACCGTCAACTACACGATGCGCGTCGCGGGCCGCGTGGTGATCTCGCCAGCGGCGGGCGCGAGCAGCGTCGAGCAGCTTGGCGGCACGATCACGACCTCGATCAACTACGCCACCGGTCTGGTCAGCGTGACGCTGACCCTCACGCGCGCCGGCGGTGCCGCCTATGGCACCTATACCGGCACCGGCGCGATCGCGGCGGGCAATACGCAGTTCACCGGCAGCTTCGGTCCGGGCAGCACCGCGGGCGGTACCTTCCAGGGCCTCGCCTACGGACCGCAGGCGGCCGAGCTCGGCATCAGCTTCGCGATCACCGGCGCCGACAGCCGCGCGGTCGGCGTGCTGGTCGGCAAGAAGAGCTGATCCGCCGCTCAAGGCTGACTATCAGGGAAAGGCCGGGTTCACCCCCGGCCTTTTTCATTTTTGGAGATTACGGCGCCAGCCCCGCTCCCCACCCGGCCGCCCATGGAATACGCTGCCGTTGGGCGGCCGGGCGGGGGAGCGGGCTGGCGCCGCCTTATCAGGGGCTCTGGTGCAGCCGCAGCGCGATGTCGTTCATGAAGCGCGCGTCGTCGCCCCTCGCCAGCCACTCCGCCTCCGCCGCGATCGCGCCGAGCAGGTCGGACAGATCCTCGATCTCGGCCTTGCCGTAATTGCCGAGGACGTAGCCGGTGACGCGGTCCTTGTGACCGGGATGACCGATGCCGATGCGCACGCGGCGGAAGTCGGCGCCGACATGGGCGATCGTGCTGCGGATGCCGTTCTGCCCGGCCGCGCCGCCGCCGCGCTTCACCTTGACCCTGAACGGGGCGAGGTCGAGTTCGTCATGGAAGACGGTGACGTCCGCCTGATCGAGCTTGTAGAAATCCAGCGCGGCGCGGATCGCGCGCCCGCTCTCGTTCATATAGGTCGCGGGCTTGAGCAGCAGGATCTTCTGCGCGCCGATGCGCCCTTCCTGAATCCAACCCTGAAACTTCTTCGCGGGCGGTGTGAAGCCGTGCACCTCGGCGATCGCGTCGGCGGCCATGAAGCCCACATTGTGCCGGTTCATCGCATATTGCGGCCCCGGATTGCCGAGGCCCACCCAGAGCTGCATCTGCCAAATCCCATTCTGGCGGCACGGCCCGCTCCCCACCCGGCCACCCAATGCCAGTATGCTCTATGGGTGGTCGGGAGGGGGAGCCGGCCGGTGCCGCGACCCTCAAACGAAGAACGCCCCCGCACCGGGGTGCGAGGGCGTCTAATCGATCCCCGGTGAGGGGGAAAGCCTTACTCGGCGTCGGTCGGACCCGCGGTCTCGGCCGGAGCGGCTTCGTCAGCCGGGGTCTCGCCTTCGGCTGCGGCCTCGTCGGCCACCGCTTCGGCTTCAGCCGCTTCCGCGGCTTCGGCTTCCTCGGCCTTCAGCGCCGACGGAGCGACGATCGTCGCGATGGTGAAGTCGCGGTCTTCGATCGCGCTCTCGACGCCCTTGGGCAGGGTCACGTTTGAGATGTGAAGCGAAGCGCCGACGTCCAGCCCCTTGAGCGAGATGGTGATCTCGCTCGGGATGTGGGCCGCGTCGCAAACCACTTCCAGCTCGTGGCGGACGATGTTGAGCACGCCGCCCTTTTCGAGGCCGGGCGAAGCGTCTTCGTCAGCGAACACGACGGGCACGTTCACATGCACCTTGGCATGCTCGGAGATGCGCAGGAAATCGACATGGACCGGGCGGTCGGTCACGACGTCAAGCGCGGCATCCTTGGCGAGGGTGCGGACCGGCTTGCCGGCGGCGCCCTCGATCATGATGACCGAGTTGAAGAAGTGGCCGGTGTTCAGCGCCTTGACGAGCGCGCGCTCTTCAAGGTGGATGCTCAGCGGTTCCTGATTGTTGCCGTAGATCACGGCGGGGACGCGGCCTTCACGACGAAGCGCACGGGAGGCTCCCTTGCCAACCCGGTCGCGCGTCTCGGCCGACAGCGTAAGCGTATCGCTCATGTGTCGAATTCCTGTGCGCTAATTGGTTCATTTCCGGCCAGGCCTCCAGGGATGACCCTGACCGAAGCGCGCGCCTCTAGGGCAAAGAGTGACAAAAGGCAACCCAAGGGCACGATGAGTGACAGTGTGGGCCCTCGTTGTTCAGTACGCGACCCGTTCGACCTTCAGTCCCTTCTCGCTCAGCAGGGCCTGCACGCTGCCCTTGCCGGCGAGGTGTCCCGCGCCGACCGCGACGAACACCGTGCCGGGCTGCGCCATCCGCGCCGCGACCCAGTCCGCCCAGCGCGCGTTGCGGCGCGCGACCAGCGCCTCGGCGACCTCGGGCGAGGTTTCGGCGATGCGGTTCATCTCGGCGCCCACGCTCTCGGCATCGCCGGCGCCCCACGCCTTGACGAAACGTTCCAGCCGCGCGCCCGCTTGCGGCAGGTCCCTGACCGTCGCGTCGAGCATCGCGCTCTGCGCCGCGCCCGACAGATTGTCGAACAGCATCAGCTGGCCGCGCGCGCTTTCCAGCGCCTTGACCGGCTTGCCCGCGCTTTCGGCCGCGCTCGACAGCGCCGCCTCGACCCCGTCATCGGAGCCGTAGCCCGCCTTCACCGCCGCGCGCTGGCTGAGCGTCAGCGCCGCCAGCCACGGCTCCATCCTGTCGATCTCGCCCCTGGCCATACCGAGCTTCTGCGCCGCGTCGTCCACTTCGGGCGCGAAGGGCGGGCCGCCGCGCGTGCCGAGCTGGGCGGTCAGCGCCGCGATTGCCGCGGGATCGGGCCGGGCGATCTCCAGCACCACCTCGTCGCTCGCGTCGAACGCGGTGCGGATTCCGTCGTCGAACCAGCGCGTGCCCGGTTCGAGCACATGGACGGTCCCGAACAGGTAGATCGTGGTGTCCTCATCCTTCACCACCCACAAGGCCGGGTCCGCGTCGCTGCCGAACAGCGAGCAACCGGAGAGCAGGAGGGCGGAGAGGGCGGGCAGGGCGCGTCTGAGCATCTGCGCCCACCCAAGCCTATCCATTACGCACCCGTCAACTATCGCGCCGTTAACCAGTCCGCGCCACCCGCCGCCAGTTGACCCTGCCGCACCCTTTCGTCAAAGCGCGAAGCCATATGACCCAGCCGCTCAGCTTTCAGGGCATGATCCTCAAGCTCCACGATTACTGGAGCCAGCGGGGCTGCCTGATCCTCCAGCCCTATGACATGCGCATGGGCGCGGGCACGTTCCACACCGCGACGACGCTGCGCGCGCTCGGCCCCGATCCGTGGAACGCGGCGTTCGTTCAGCCGTGCCGCCGCCCCACGGACGGCCGCTATGGCGAGAACCCAAACCGGCTTCAGCATTATTACCAGTACCAGGT
>DATIGZ010000412.1:0-4609 GCA_035481255.1 Sphingomonas sp.
CTTCGGCTTCGACGAGAAGGGCATGGACAAGGCCATTGCGCCGGGCGACGACTTCTACGGTTTCGCCAACGGTGTCTGGGCAAAGAGCACCGCGATCCCCGCCGACAAGTCCAACTTCGGCATGTTCACCGTGCTCGACGACCTGTCGAAGCAGCGCGTGCGCGGCATCCTCGACGCGGTGAAGGACGACGGCAACAGCGCGATCGGCCGCGCCTATACCAGCTATCTCGATACCGCGACGGTCGAGTATCGCGGCCTGGCGCCGATCCAGCCCTGGCTGGGCAAGATCAAGGCGCTCGACAGCAAGGCGGGCTATTCGGCGCTGGTCGTCGAGGCGGCGAAGATGGGCATCAGCGGGCCGTTCGGCAGTTATGTCGGGCAGGACGACAAGAAGCCCGAGAACTACATCTTTGCCATCTATCAGGACGGCACGGGCCTGCCCGACCGCGACATGTACCTGCTCGACAACCCCAAGATGGCGTCGATCCGCACGGCCTATGTCGCCCACCTTTCCAAGATGCTGACGCTCGCGGGCGAGGATGATGCCGACGCCCGCGCCAGAGCGGTGATGGATCTGGAGACCCAGATCGCCAAGGTCCAGTGGACGCGCGAGGACGCATGGGACGCGGTCAAGCGCTACAACAAGTTCACGCTGGCGCAGACCGCGCAATTCTCCAGCCCGACGCTGGACCTGCCGGCGATGTTCAAGGCGATCAGCCCGAAGATCACCGAAGTGCTGATCGGTCAGCCAAGCGCGGTGAAGGGCACCGCCGACATCCTCGACAAGGCACCGCTTGGCGTACTCAAGGACCAGATGCTGCTGCGCAGCTTGGGCGATCTTTCCAATTATCTGCCCGACAACATTGCGGACGAGAATTTCGCCTTCCACGGCACGACGCTGAACGGCACGCCGCAGCGTGAGGAGCGCTGGAAGCGCGCGGTGGGCTTCACCGAAGGCGTGCTGGGCGAGGAAGTCGGCAAGATTTACGCGGCGCGCTACTTCCCGCCCGAGTACAAGGCGGAGATGAACAAGCTGGTCGCCAACGTGCTCGACGCGATGGGGCGGCGGATCGACGCGCTTGAATGGATGCAGCCCAAGACCAAGGCGCGCGCCAAGGCGAAGCTCAAGAACTTCACCGTCAAGGTCGGCTATCCGGACCGCTGGCGCGACTATGCGGGTCTCGAGATCAAGAGCGACGACCTGTTCGGCAACGCGATCCGCTCCAACCGGTTCGACTATCAGTTCATGCTCGACAAGCTCGGCGGGCCGGTGCGCAAATGGGAATGGGGAATGCTGCCCCAGACCATCAACGCCTATGCCAATTTCGGCATGATGGAGGTGGTGTTCCCCGCCGCGATCCTGCAACCGCCCTTCTTCGACCCCAAGGCCGATCCGGCGGTCAACTATGGCGGGATCGGCGCGGTGATCGGGCATGAGATCAGCCACCACTTCGACGATCAGGGCGCGAAGTATGACGAGAAGGGCGCGCTGAGCGAGTGGTGGACCCCCGCCGACACCGAGGCGTTCGAGGCCGCTGGCAAGGCATTGGTCGCACAATACGACGCCTATGAGGCATTGCCGGGCGAGCATGTGAAGGGCGAGTTCACGCTGGGCGAGAATATCGGCGACCTTGCCGGTCTCACCATCGCCTATGACGCGTACCAGCATTCGCTGAAGGGCAAGAAGGCGGCGGTCATCGACGGCTTCACCGGCGACCAGCGCTTCTACCTTGGCTGGGCGCAGATCTGGCGCCGCAACTATCGCGAGGCCAATTTGCGGGCACGGCTGATGACCGACGAGCATTCGCCGTCGATCCAGCGCGCCTGGGTCGTCCGCAACCTCGACCCCTGGTACGGCGCGTTCGGCGCCAAGGACGGGCAGAAGCTGTACCTCGCCCCGGCGAAGCGCGTCCGCATCTGGTGAGCGCAACCTGCGTCTCCGGCGGGCGCTGAACGCTTGACCGGAGCGCGGGGGAGCGGAAAAGGGAGCGATGGCCTCCGCTCCCTTCGCCGACGACTCCCGCTCCGCCGTTGCGCCGTTGATCATCGCGATCGCGGCGGGCGCTGCGGCGGCCGGGGTCGTGCTGTTCCTGACCCGTTCGATCATGGTCGCCGCCGGGTTCCTTGCCGCGGCGCTGGCGATGGCCGGGATCGCTTACCTCGCCGCCCGGCTATGGCCCGTGGCGAAGGAAGAGGAACCCGCGGTCGACTGGTCGGTCGCGCATACGCTCGCCTCGATGAGCAACGACGCGCTGGCGGTGACCGACCGCGCCGGCCGGCTGGTCTGCGCGAACGAGCGGTTCGGGACGTTCTTCCCGACCTATCCCGCGCCGCCGAGTGTGGTGCCGGGCGAATGGATCTCGGCGCAGCTCGGCACGGCGGGGCGCACGGCGTGGCGTGACGGGCAGGCGTCGAGCGGGGCGTTCGACGCGGCGGGCACCAAGTTGACCGCGCACATCACGCGCGTGGGCGATTCGATGCTCGTGTGGCGCTTCGCCGGCACCGACGTCGTCGATCTCGCCAAGCAGGCGCAGGCGCTGGTCGCGGGGGCATCGGGCGACCGCCTCGGCAGCGCTGGGATCATGATGGCGCTGCTCGGCGTCGACGGCCGGGTACGCGCCGCCAACCGCGTCGTCCGCCAGCGCGCGATGGGCGACGAGAATGCGATGATCGAGGGGCGCGACTTCACCCGCTTCCTGATCACCGACAATCTCGGCATCGTCCGCTTCGAGCGCGAGGGCCTGTCGGGCACGCCGCTGCGCGTGCTCGAGATTCCGTTCCTCGACGGCGACAATGCGCCGATGCTGGTTGCGCTGCTCGATGACGAGCTGGCGATCCCGCAGCCGGCGATCGGCGACACCGCCGGCGCGCATGTCCGCTCGCTCATCTCGCTATTGCCCTCGGGCATCGCACTGGTCGGCGGGGACGGGCGCTTCGTGCACATGAACGACGCGTTCGTCCGCGCCGCGCACGTCAACTCCGCCAATCCGCCGCTCTATCCGGGCGACCTGGTGGTGCGCGAGGACAAGGGGGCGCTCGCCGACGCGATCCGCCGCTTCGCCAGCGGCGCGGCGCATTCGGTCGACATGACGGTGCGTTTCGCCGAGGCGCCCGACGAGGGCGTGGCGATCTCGATCGCCGCCGCGCGCGGGCTCGGCGAGGCGGCGGTGCTGCTCAGCCTGCGCGACGCGGGCGAGGAGGGCCGTCTCAAGCGGCAGGTGGCGCAGGCGACCAAGATGCAGGCGGTGGGGCAGCTCGCCGGCGGCGTCGCGCATGACTTCAACAACATCCTGACCGCGGTGATCGGCCATTGCGACCTGATGCTGATGCGTCACGCGCCGGGCGACAGCGACTATGACGACATCCAGCAGATCCTGATCAACTCCAACCGCGCGGCGGCGCTGACCCGGCAGTTGCTCGCCTTCTCGCGCCAGCAGACGCTGCGGCCGCAGGTGCTGCAGCTGCCGGACGTGATCTCGGAGGTCTCGAACCTGCTCAAGCGTCTGCTCGGCGAGACGGTCGAGCTGGTGGTCAATCACGGCCGCAACCTCGGTCCGGTGCGCGCCGATCCGGGGCAGCTCGAGCAAGTCGTCGTCAACCTCGCCGTCAACGCGCGCGACGCGATGCTGGCCAAGAACCCCAGCGGCGGCGGCACGCTGACGATCGAGACCTTCGGCGTCCCCGCGCACGAAGTACGGGCGATGGACGAGGATGTGCTCCCCGTCGGCGACTATACCGCGCTGCGCATCTCCGACACCGGCACCGGCATTCCCGGCGAGGTGCTGGCGCATATCTGGGAGCCGTTCTTCACCACCAAGGAAGTGGGGAAGGGGACCGGCCTTGGCCTGTCGACCGTCTATGGCATCATCAAACAGTCGGGCGGCTTCATCTTCGCCGAAAGTCCCAAGGGCAAGGGCGCGGTGTTCACCATCTACTTGCCCGTCGACGCCGCGGGCGACGCCGCGGCCAAGGCGCCGGTGGCCAAGCCGGTGCAGGGCGATCTGTGGGGCACCGGAACCGTGCTGCTGGTCGAGGATGAGGCGATGGTCCGCGCGGTCGCCGAGCGCGCATTGGCGCGGCAGGGTTATACCGTGCTGACCGCCGAGAATGGCGAGGCGGCTCTGGAGCTGCTCCAGACCAGCGACAAGCCGGATCTGCTGATCTCCGACGTGGTGATGCCGACGATGGACGGGCCGACGATGGTCCGCCACGCGCGCAAACGCTACCCAGACCTCAAGATCATCTTCATGTCGGGCTATGCCGAGGAGCAATTGCGCAAGTCGATCGACCTCGACAATGTCGCCTTCCTGCCCAAACCCTTTTCGGTTCAGCAGCTTGCCGAAGCCGCGCGCGCCGCGCTCACGGCGAAATAACTATTTGGTGAGCAGTCATTTTTTCAGCTAAGTCACGCACAATGAACGCGCATACCCGCATCCTGGTCGTCGAGGACGAACCCCTGATCGCGATGATGCTCGAGGATTATCTCGACATCCTCGGCAGAAAGGTCGCGGGTGTCGCCGACAGCGTGTCGACCGCATTGCCGCTGGTGGCGGCGGGCGGCATCGACGCGGCGATCGTCGACGTGAATTTGAACGGCGGTGAGAAATGC
>DATIGZ010000413.1:0-5819 GCA_035481255.1 Sphingomonas sp.
CCTGGCGCCCCAGCGTGATGGGCGCGGTGACCACCGCCGTGATCGGCTATGTCCTGGCACTGGTCAGCGCGTTCCTGCTGGCCAAGATCATCGACGCGCTGGCCCCCAGCTTTGGCGGCCAGAAGAATCCGGTGCAGGCGATGAAGGTCGCCGCGTACAGCGGAACCGCGGCGTATCTGGCTGGCATCTTTCAGCTTATTCCGGCGCTGGCGATCCTCGGCATCCTTGGACTCTACAGCCTCTATCTTCTCTATCTGGGCCTGCCCCGGCTGATGAAGGCGCCCGAGGATAAGGCGATGGGCTATACGGTTGTGACGGTGATCGTCGCGATCGTGCTGTTCGTGGTGGTCGGCGCGGTGACGGCTGCGCTGACCAATGCGCTGACGCCGCGGACGGTGATCGGCGGCGACGCGGGCACGCTGAGCGGCGAGGTCACGGTGCCGGGGGTCGGCAAGGTCGACATGGGCAAGCTCCAGGAAGCCTCCGCCAAGATGGAAGCGGCCGCCAGGCGGGCCGAGACCGCGACCCCGGTCGACCGTCAGGCGCTCGCCGCGCTGCTCCCCGCATCGGCGAGCGGATGGACCCGCACCGCGCTCGAAAGCTCGAGCGCCAGCGCGGGCGGGATGGGCGGATCACAGGCCGAAGCGCGCTATGAAGCGAACGGGCAGAGCGTGCGACTGAAGGTCGCCGACCTTGCCTCCGCCGGTGCGTTCGCCGCGATGGCGAGCGCGTTCAAGGTCGAGACCAGCCGCGAAGATGACCAGGGCTATGAGAAATCGGGTCTGATCGACGGGCGCTACACGATGGAAAAGTGGAGCAAGGAAGGCCGCGGCAGCTATGGCGTGCTGCTGGGTGACCGGTTCCTGGTCGAGGCGGAGGGCAATGCGCCCGACATCGGCACGCTCAAGGCGCTGGTAGGAGCGATCGACATGGGCAAGCTGGAAGGACTCGCCGGCTAAGCGGATCGAGGGGAGCGGGTCCGCGTTCCCCTCCTTCGAGTGATCGCGCGAAATGCGCGGAAGTCGTCGAAGTTGAACCCGGATACTCCCGCCTTGGCCACTCGGGCTATTTCTCGACGCCCTTGATCTTCCCCCATTGGCGCGCGGCGGTGTAACCGAGATAGCCGGTGCCGAAGAGCGCGTAGAGCGGTTCCGGAATGCCCGCGAGATAGGCGTTCATGCCGTTCGCGATCCCCCTGGCCATCTCCGGCTGGACCGCGCCGATCAGGCCCATGGGAATTGCCCAGAGCAGCAGCGCGTACATGACATAGAGAAAGCTCGGCCGCGCGCGGCTGGTCCACGGATCGCTCGACTGCGCCTCGGCGACGATCGCCGAGAGCTGGGTGCGGATCGATTCCATCTCCTGCGTTCCTTCGAGCTTGATCAACTCAAGCTTGGCGGCGTCGCGCGCCTTGGGATCGGGGATGATCTTGTCGATCAGGCCCGCGATCGGGCCGATGATGCTTTCGATGATGCTCATTTCGGTTTCCTGTTCAAGTTGACAAAGCTGACATGATTTGACGGGTTCACGAGCCAATACGGTTCGCTATCCAGCCGTAGAGAAAGGCTTCGTTGGCGGGGCGGCGCTCGGCGAGGGCAAGGTAGCGTTCGCCCTGAAGCGCCTCGACCGCCTTGATGAGGACGTCCTCACCGGGCGGGCCGCGATGGTCGAGAAAAGTGGCCAGCGCGGCGAGTGTGGCCGGGCCGATTACGCCGTCCACCCCCATGTCGGGATAGTCGCCAGCGTTGCGATTGAGGGCGTTGAGGGCGCGCTGAAGAAACCGGATCGCGACCGCCGGACCCATGTTGATCGCGGTGTCGAACAGTTCGGCGGCGAGCGCGGGTGCGCGTTGCGCGACATCGGCGATGCGCGGCCGAAGCCAGTAAAGGCGCCGGTAGATCGCCGCCGCTTCCTGGCGCGGGAAGACGCGCATGTCGCCGGTGAAGCCGTGCTGGCGCGCGATGGCCCGGGTGATTCCCCAGCGTGTCGGTCCTCCGCGATCGGCGGGATGGTTGGAATAGCCGCCCTCCCGGGCGATCACCTCTTCGATCAGTTCGTCGATGGGCATGTGACTCACTCCTGTTGAGCGAATCAAAATAACCTATATGGTTTGTTGTAGGAAAACGGATTCTGACCCGTGCTGCTACGGAAGGCCGTTGGAGAGCGGCTCAGGGCGGGGTGACGGAAAGGGGTTGAGTGAGTAGAGCGGCAGACATGGCCAAGACACGTCCCGATCAGTTGCTTGTGGAACGCGGGCTGGCGGAGAGCCGGACGCGCGCGCAAGCGCTGATTCTGGCTGGGCTGGTGTTCAGCGGCGACAAGCGCGTCGACAAGCCCGGCCAGCCGATCGCGCCCGACGCGCCGTTGGAGGTGAAGGGCCGCGATCATCCCTGGGTCTCGCGGGGCGGGGTGAAGCTCGCCCATGGCCTCGACCATTTCGGGATCGATCCGGAGGGTATGGTGGCAATCGACGTCGGTTCGTCGACCGGCGGATTTACTGACGTGTTGCTGACGCGCGGGGCGATGCGGGTCTATGCGGTGGACAGCGGCACCAACCAACTCGCGTGGAAGCTGCGGCAGGACGAGCGCGTCGTGGTGCATGAGCAGACCAGCGCGCGGGTGCTGACCGCGGCGCATATTCCCGAGCCGGTCGATATCGTGGTGTGCGACGCGAGCTTCATCGGGCTCGCCAAGGTGCTCGAACGGCCATTTGCCTTTGTGCGCGAAGGGGCATGGGTGGTCGCGCTGATCAAACCGCAGTTCGAGGCGGGCCGCGACGAGGTCGGCAAGGGTGGTGTCGTGCGCGACCCGGCGGTGCATGATCGGGTGTGCGACGAGGTGGTTGCGTGGCTGGAGGGAGCGGGCTGGACGGTGGAGGGCGTGACCCGCAGCCCGATCACCGGACCCGAGGGGAATGTCGAGTTTCTGGTCGCGGCGCGGGCGGGCGCAGCGGGGGAATGGGCCTGAGGCCCGCAAACGGCACAGCCGCGGCGCCCTATGACGAAACTATGACTCGACACGGCGAACCGCCGGGCGCAGCATCTCCTCACTCTTGGGGGAGAGGATATGCGTAATTCACAGATTACCCGCGCGACCGACCTGTTCCGCGGAGCGTTGCCGGAGACGGTGCGGCCGCATGAACCGCGCCGGTGGTTCGCCTATGTCGAAGCGGTTGCCGCATGCGGCTTGCTGGTTCTTGTGGGCGTGACGCTGTTTACGCCCTGGAACTGAGCCGGAGGCTTAAAGCAGCCGGGCCCGTTCCGCCGCGCGCACCACCGTGCGGCCGACGGGTTGCGGCTTGGTCGGGTCGGGCCATGACGGGGCGGTGGTCCAGCCCAAGTGCGGCAGGCTGACGCTGCGCTTGCCCGACAGGTCGGTGCGGGCGACGATCAGGCCCTTTTCCTCGATAAAGGCCATCATCCGCTTGGCGCGGCCCAATGAACTGGTGCCGTAGAGCGCGGCGAGCTGCGCGTCGGACGGGCAGGCCCCGCCGGCACGCGCGGCGCGGGCAATGCCGAGGAACGGCGTCAGCATCTCTTCGGGCAACGAGGCGGCGAGGGTGAGGACTTCGTCCCAGCCCTCGGCGTCGGCGATGCCGGCGCGGGCGAGCGCGAGCGCGCTGCGGAAGGCAGCGAGATCCATCCCGGGTTCGACTCCCCGCATGCGGCAGCGGACGGTATAATCCTGGAACACGGTCGGGAGCGGCTGGCGGTTCTCCTCTCCCGCGATCTCGGCGAGGATCGCGCGGCGGAGATCGGCCTGTTCGCCTTCCTCAAGCACCGGCATGTCGGGCACCGGCGCGGGGGCGGGGGTGGCGATACTGCGCATCAGGTCGGCCATCGGTACCGGGGCGGGCGGCGGCGGGGGCGGCACTTCGTCCTCCGCGCCGGGCGCGAAGAGCATGTCGCGCATGTCCTCGGTCGCGGCGGTGGGGAGCGGCATCAGCTTGGGGCTGACGGCTTTGGAGCCGGTCTTCACCTCGCCGATCTTCACGCTGATCGGGCGGCGGGTGATCGCCGGGCCGAGCGCGAGGAACTCGCCGCGGGCAAGGTCGCGGATCGTGTCGGCCTGACGGCGCTCCATGCCGAGCAAGTCGGCGGCGCGGGCCATGTCGATGTCGAGGAAGGTACGGCCCATCAGGAAGTTGGACGCTTCCGCCGCGACGTTCTTGGCGAGCTTGGCGAGGCGCTGGGTGGCGATGACCCCGGCGAGGCCGCGCTTGCGGCCGCGGCACATGAGGTTGGTCATCGCGGCGAGTGACGTACGGCGCGCCTCTTCCGAGACCTCGCCCGCCGCGGCGGGCGCGAAGAGCTGGGCTTCGTCGACCACGGTGAGTACCGGATACCAATATTCGCGCGGGGCATCGAACAGCGCGGAGAGGAAGGCGGCGGCGGCGCGCATCTGGCCGTCGATCTCGAGTCCTTCGAGGTTGAGGACCACCGAGGCGCGATGTTCGCGCACGCGAATCGCGAGGCGGCCGAGCTCGGTCAGGCTATATTCGGCGGCATCCACCGCGATATGGCCGAAGGCATCGGCGAGTGAGACGAAATCGCCCTCGGGATCGATCACCACCTGCTGGACATAGCCCGCGCTGCCCTCGAGCAGCCGGCGCAGCAGATGCGACTTTCCCGAGCCCGAATTGCCCTGAACGAGCAGACGGGTCGCAAGCAGCTCTTCCAGATCGACGGCAACCGGGTTGCCGCCGTTGTCGAGTCCCATATCGATGCGGGCAGTCATTGCCGGCTGCTTTGGCGCATCGGGGGGCGTCGGGGCAAGCGGATTGCGCCGGTTAGCCGGCTTTCAGTTTCGCGGCGAGGAAAGCGAGGATGTCGGCTTCGGTCGCTGCCTTCGCCGCGACGTTGGCCTCGACCGACTGCCGCGACTTTGTCGGGGTGTCGTAGCTGTGGGTGGCGCCTTCGAACATGCGCAGGTCGATGTCGTTGCCCTTGGCCTTGCTGCGCTCGACGAAGGTCTGGCAGAGCTTGGGCGAAACCTCCTCGTCGGCGGTGCCCATGAAGACGCGAACCGGGTGATAGGGCTTGTAGCCGTCCTTCTCGAACCGCTTCTTGAGGCCGCAGCCGGGGTAGAGCGCGACGCCGGCGACGAAGCCGATCTTGCGCATGTCGCCGGGCTTGTCGTCGGCCATCGCGGCGAGCGTTGTGCTGGCGCCGTTGGACCAGCCGAGCAAAGCGATGCGGTTGGGGATCACATCGGCGCGCGACTGGAGGAAACGCAGCGCGCCATAGGCGTGGAGGGGGCGGAACTCGACCTCGTCCACCGCGTCAGGGCGGTCCTTATAGGTGCCGGCGGCAAAGCCCCGGGGGAAGCCGACCGCGCCGAAATCGTCGACCATCAACGCGGCATAGCCGTTCCTCGCGAGCAGCTCGCCCCACGCCTTGTGGCGGCTGGAGAGGGTGGAGGCGTCGTATTTGCCCTTGGCGAGCGACGAGTAGGCGCCGCCGCGACCGTGCATCATAACGACCGCCGGGAGCCTGCCGGGGGCATTGGCGGGCTTGAACAGATAGCCCTTCACCTGCGTCTTGCCGTCGCGGCTGAGGAAACCGACCTCCTCGACCTTCACGTCCTGCGCGGCGGCGGGAGCGACGAAGGCGATGATGGCGGCGACGGGGAGCAGGTGGCGCATGGTCACTTCCTTGCAGGCAGGGTGATCGAACGGGCAACGCCGTCACGGCGCGGATCGGCGCCGCCGTCGAAACCGCCATTGCGCAGCATCACGCCGTGCAGTCCCGAATTCTCACCCGAGCCGCCGCGCACGGTGACACCGCGCTCGGCCATTCCGGCGAAGATCGGCGGCGCGA
>DATIGZ010000414.1:0-3861 GCA_035481255.1 Sphingomonas sp.
GATTCGGGTCCGGATTCGGGAAAGTCGGTGATGACCATCAGCGGCGCGGCGGGATTCCCCATCGGGGCGACGATCGGTTCGACCCAGCTCGATTCGGGTGCGCCGCTGCCGAAACGCCAGTCGATGAACGCCTCAAGCGTCGCGGGAAGCGGCACTTCCGGCTCTGGCTCCGCAAGCGCAGGCTGGGGGGTATTCGACGCTACGGCAGGCGCTGTCTCGCGCGCGCTCCAGTCGCGCGGATCATCCTCCACGAGCATGTCCACACCCGCGTCGCGCCACCATTCAAGTGCGCTGGCGGCTTCGGCCCGCCAATCCACAACCCCCGCAATGCCCATGGATTTCACAGAGTCATGCCTTGACGCCACCGTCAATCTACCTCCATCGGGGGAGGGACAGGACGCGCCGCAGATGCGACGACATGTGCAGGACGAGTCCCCGAGGGGAGACAGAATGTGAGTGAACGCGAGTCGATGCCATACGACGTCGTGATCGTCGGTGCGGGGCCTGCGGGCCTGTCCGCCGCGATCCGACTGAAGCAACTCGCCGCCGAGGCCGGCGGCGAGATCAGCGTGTGCATCCTCGAAAAGGGATCGGAGGTCGGCGCACACATCTTGTCGGGCGCGGTGATCGATCCCCGCTCGCTCGACGAGCTGTTGCCCGAGTGGCGCGATCAGGGCTGTCCGCTCGCCGAAGTGCCGGTCAACGACAACCAGCACTGGCTGCTGAGCAAGACCGGCAAATGGGATGTGCCGCACTTCATCTTGCCTAAGTTCATGCACAATGAGGGCACATATACCGGCAGTCTCGGCAACCTCTGCCGCTGGCTGGCCGAGCAGGCCGAAGGGCTGGGGGTCGAGATCTTTCCGGGCTTCGCCGCGGCCGAGATCCTGTACAACGAGGACGGGTCGGTGAAGGGCGTCGCCACCGGCGACATGGGCGTGGCGCGCGACGGCACGCACAAGCCCGATTACCAGCCCGGCCTTGAGCTGCACGCGCGCTACACCTTCTTCGGCGAGGGCGTGCGCGGGCATCTGTCCAAGCAGGTCCAGCGCCAGTTCAACCTGTGCGAGGGTGTCGAGCCGCAGATTTACGGGATCGGCATCAAGGAGCTGTGGGATATCGATCCCGCGCTGCACGAGCCCGGCCGGGTGATCCACACCCAGGGCTGGCCGCTCAACGAAACGCGCGGATCGAACGGCGGCGGCTTCCTGTACCATCAGGCAAACGGTCAGGTGGCGTTGGGGTTCGTGACCTGGCTCAACTACACCAACCCCTATCTCTCGCCGTTCCATGAGATGCAGCGCTGGAAGACTCACCCGGCGATCGCGGAGATCCTGAAGGGCGCCAAGCGCGTCTCCTATGGCGCGCGCGCGATCAGCGATGGCGGCCTCCAGTCGATCCCCAAGCTGACCTTCCCGGGCGGCGTGCTGATCGGCGACAGCGCGGGCTTCCTTAACGTGCCGCGGATCAAGGGCACGCACACCGCGATGAAGAGCGGCATGCTCGCCGCGGAGGCGGCGTTCGCGGCGGTGCAGGCGAACCGGACGAGCGACGAGCTGACGGCGTACACCGAAGGCTTCGAAGCGAGCTGGATGCACAAGGAATTGAGCATCGTCCGCAACGTGGTGCCGCTGGTCAAGAAGTTCGGCGATCTGGTCGGATCGGGGCTCGCCAACGTCACCATGTTCCTCGAGAGCTGGGGCATCAAGATGCCCTTCACTCTGGGCCACAAGCCCGATCATGAGAGCCTGTGGCGTAAGGATTTGGTCCAGCCGATCGACTATCCCAAGCCCGACGGCGTGCTGAGCTTCGACCGGCTCTCCTCGGTGTTCCTGTCGAACACCAATCACGAGGAGGATCAGCCGATCCATCTGACGCTCAAGGATCCCGACATCCCGGTCGACTACGACCTGCCGATGTATGACGAGCCGGCGCAGCGTTATTGCCCGGCGGGCGTTTACGAGATCGTGGGCGAAGCTGAGGGCGTGCCGAAGTTCGTGATCAACGCGCAGAACTGCGTCCACTGCAAGACGTGCGACATCAAGGACCCGACCCAGAACATCAACTGGGTGGTGCCGGAGGGCGGCGGAGGACCGAACTATCCCAACATGTAAGCGCCTGATCGTTTCGCTGGCTCTTGCCGGGCTGGTGCTTCCCAGCGCCGCGCTGGCCGATGCGCGCGCCTATGTGCGCGCACGGGCGGCGGCGGAGCAGGGGGCGGTGGATGTCGCCGCCGCGGGCTATGCCATGGCGATGGCGGCGGCGCCGGATGACGAGGTGATCGCGATCCGCGCCTATCGCAATGCGCTGGCGGCGGGCGATGTTCCGCTGGCGATCCGGGCGGCGGCGGTGCTGAAGCGATCCGACGTCGCGCCGGCCGACGTTTCGATCCTCGACTTCGCCGATGCCCTGCGCCGGCGGGATATGAACGGGGCGGACGACTCGCTCGGCAGGATCGGCGCGGGACCGCTCGACTTTCTCGCGCCGGTGCTGCGCGCATGGCTCGCCTTTGACCGTGGCGCTGACCCGATGCCGCTGCTCGACAAGGCGAGCGAGAGCGGGCTCAGCCGTCGCTATATCGCCGAGCATCGCGCGCTGCTGCTGATCGCGACGAACCGCACCGAGGATGGCGTTGCGGCGTTGCAGGCCGCGGTGGGTGCCGATCCGGGTAGCCTCGACCTGCGCTGGAACGCGGCGACATTGCTGTCCGCGAAGGGCAAGCGCGATATCGGCCTGTCGCTGCTGGCGGGCGATGATCCGGTGCTCTCAGCGCTGCGTGCCCGGTTGAAGAAGGGGCCTAAGCCGGGCGCCGCTTTCGGCGCGAGCCGCGCGTTCACCCGGCTCGCCGCCGACCTTGCCGGGGAGGAGACTCAGGCGCTGTCGATCCTGCTGACGCGATCGGCGCTGCTGCTCGACCCTGCCGACGATCGTGCGCGGCTGCTGCTTGCCGATGCACTGGCGGGCGAGCAGGCGTTCGATCGCGCGCTGGGTGCGCTCGACGCGGTGAAGAAGGACAGCGCATTCTACCCCGCCGCGCTGAGCGAGCGTGTCGGGCTGCGCGGCAAGCAGGGCGATACGGCGGGCGCGCTGGCGCTGGCGGCCGCCCTTGCACAAGCGCCGGGCGCGGGCATCGCCGACCGGCAGCGCTACGCCGACCTGCTCGCCGGGCAGGGGCGCGAAAGCGAGGCGGCGGACGTCTTCGCCACGGCGCTGGCACAAGCGGGCGAGAACGCGACCTGGATCAACCACCTGCAACTGGGCGGCGCGCTGGAGCGTGCGGGCAAGTGGGACGCGGCGCTCCCCCATCTGCGCAAGGCGGTGGAGCTTGCGCCGGAACAGCCGGTCGCGCTCAACTATCTGGGCTATGCGCAGGTCGAGCGGGGCGAGAATCTGGGCGAGGCGACCGCGTTGCTCGAACGCGCGAGCAAGCTGCGGCCCGATGACGCGGCGATCACCGACTCGCTCGGCTGGGCCTATTTCCGGCAGGGCGATGCCGCGAAGGCGCTGCCGCTGCTTGAAAAGGCCGCGCAGGGCGATCCGGGAAGCGCGACGATCAACGAGCATCTGGGCGACGCCTATTGGCGGAGCGGCCGCCGGTTCGAAGCGCGCTACGCGTGGAGCGCCGCGGCGCTCTATGCCGAGGGCGAGCAGAAGACGCGGCTGTCAGGCAAACTCGCCGACGGACTGAACCAGCGGACGGCGGCAAACTGATCCTCACCGAGCCTGCTCCCGCCAAGCTCAACCTCGCTCTGCATGTGCGGCGGCGGCGTGACGATGGCTATCATGAGCTGGAGACGCTGTTCGCCTTCGTCGCGGACGGCGACGCGGTGACACTGGGCGAAGGCGAGGGGTTCGCGGTGG
>DATIGZ010000415.1:0-2710 GCA_035481255.1 Sphingomonas sp.
GCGCCAGCGCCACCGCGGCGCGCTCGGCGAGCAGATGGACGGTTTCCTCGGGCTCGGGCGCGGACTTGTCGTCGGTGTTGGCCGGATCGGGCTCCTCCGCGTCCTCGCTCGCGCGGGACGGATCGAAGCCGGGACGCAGCAGCACCGGTCCGTCGCCCGGCTCGACGCGGAACGGTCCGGTTCCGGCAAGGGCGGGGCGGCGCAGGATCGCCAGTTCGGGCTGGGCGAACAGCTTGAGCAGATCGGGGCGCGGACGCTTGAGACGCACCTCGACGATCTGCGGGGTCATCTCGACCACCTCGTCGATCACCGCGACGAAGGGGGCGATGGCGATGCGGCTGCGCGGTTCGATCGCGCGCTTGAGGCTGCGAACCACATCGGTGGCGGTGACCGCGGTGCCGTCGGGCCATTCGGCGGCACGCAGACGGAAGATGTAGCTGCGGCCGCCGTCGGTGACGATCCAGCGCTCGGCCAGTCCCGGTTCGATGCCCCCGCTCGCGTCGAAGCGGACCAGCCCCTGTGCGGTGGAATCGAGCATGAGGCGGGTGGCGAGTTCCAGCTCGCCGCGCGCCGGATCGGCGAGCTTGGTGTCACCGCCGATCGCGCTCGCCACCACCGCGACATCATCCGGCCGCCGATCGCATCCGCCCGCAAGCAATGCCAGCGCGGCGGCAAGGGGCAGGGCGGGGCGGAACATGGGCTCCGGTCTATGTGGCTGGGGCGGGGAATCCAACCCCGCCCCAGCATCCTCTCCGTCCTTTTTTCAGGACTTATTCGCAGGACTTAGTTCTTTTCCTTGTCCACCAGCTTGTTGGCGCTGATCCACGGCATCATCGCGCGCAGTTCCGAACCGGTCTTCTCGATCGGGTGCGCGGCGGCCGCCTTGCGGCTCGCCTTCAGCTCGGGCTGGCCGGCGCGATTGTCGAGGACGAAGTCCTTGACGAAGCGGCCCGACTGGATGTCGGCGAGCACGCGCTTCATCTCGGCCTTGGTCTCGTCGGTGATGATGCGCGGGCCGGTCTTGATGTCGCCGTATTCGGCGGTGTTCGAGATCGAGTAGCGCATGTTGGCGATGCCGCCCTCATAGAGCAGGTCGACGATCAGCTTGGTCTCGTGGAGGCACTCGAAATAGGCCATTTCAGGGGCGTAGCCCGCCTCGACCAGCGTCTCGAAACCGGCCTGGATCAGGTGAGTGATGCCGCCGCACAGCACGGCCTGCTCGCCGAACAGGTCGGTCTCGCACTCTTCCTTGAAATTGGTTTCGATGATGCCCGAACGGCCACCGCCAACGCCGCTGGCATAGGCGAGTGCGACGTCGTGGGCGTTGCCGGTCGCATCCTGATGGATCGCGATCAGGCAGGGAACGCCGCCGCCGCGGACATATTCGCTGCGCACGGTGTGGCCGGGGCCCTTCGGCGCGATCATGATCACGTCGATATCCGCCGGCGGCTCGATCAGGCCGAAATGGACGTTGAGACCATGGGCGAAGGCGAGCGCGGCGCCCGGCTTCATGTTGCCGGCGATGTCGTCGGCCCAGATCGCGGCCTGATGCTCGTCCGGAGCGAGGATCATCAGGATGTCGGCCCACTGCGCCGCTTCCTTGGTCGACAGCACCTTGAAGCCCGCGGCTTCCGCCTTCTTGGCGGTGGCCGAGCCGGCGCGCAGGGCGATCGCGACGTCGTTGACGCCGCTGTCGCGCAGGTTCTGCGCATGCGCATGGCCCTGCGAACCGTAACCCACGATGGCGATCTTCTTGCCCGTGATCAGGTTCAGGTCGGCATCACGATCGTAATAGACACGCATTTCGAAAATTCCCTTTCGTCATTCCCGCGCGGACGGCGTCATTCCGCCGCGCCTTAGTCGATCCGTGCCCGCAATGGGCGACAGTTAATCTGTAAGGCCGTCAGGCCGCCTCTTTACCGCGCGAGATCGCAACGATCCCGGTGCGGGCGACCTCGAGCAGACCGACTTCGCTCATCAGTTCGATGAACTTGTCGATCTTGTCGGTGGTCCCGGTCACCTCGAACACGAAGCTCGAAATCGTCGCGTCGACCACACGGGCGCGATAGACGTCCGCCAGCCGCAGCGCCTCGATCCGGTGATCGCCGGTTCCGGCGACCTTCACCAGCGCCAGCTCGCGCTCGACATGCTCGCCCTCGGCGGTCAGGTCGTGGACGCGGTGCACCGGCACCAGCCGGTCGAGCTGTGCGACGATCTGCTCGAGCGTCGCGGGGCTGGCGGACGTGACGATGGTGATCCGGCTCACCGCCTTGTCCTCGGTAATCTCGGACACGGTCAGGCTCTCGATATTATAGCCGCGCGCGGTGAACAGGCCGGCGATCCGGGCGAGGATGCCCGGCTCGTTGTCGACGATCACGGCAAGCGTATGCCGTTCGGCTTTTTCTTCCTTGATGTGCATGGGTTCAGACCAGTGCCTTGGCTTCGTCGTCCATCTCGCCGGAAACTTCGGCGGCCTGGAGCAGCATGTCGGTATGGGCGGCGCCCGACGGGATCATCGGGAAACAGTTGGCAAGCTTCGCCACGCGGCAATCGACGATCACCGGCCCGTCATGCGCCAGCATCGCGGCGATGCCGTCGTCGAGCTGGTCCTTGCCCTCGATGCGGATGCCCTTCCAGCCATAGGCTTCGCCCAACTTCACAAAGTCCGGCAAGGCGTCGCTATAACTCTCGGAATAGCGGCTGGAATAGG
>DATIGZ010000416.1:0-2682 GCA_035481255.1 Sphingomonas sp.
GATGGCGACCACCCGGCGGTTGTCGACGGCGCGCAACAGGGCATCGATATGCTCGGGCAGATCGGGGCCGGGATCGATCACCGCGACGTCGCTGGTGCCGACCAGATAGGTTTCGGTGCCGGTATAGGTGAAGGGCGAGGGGTTCGCCGCGAGAATCCGTGTCACCAGCGGCTCGAGCCGGATCGCTTCACCGGTTTCGGGATCGGTCATGGCGGGGAGATGGCGGCTCGCGGGGCGTGAGGCAAGACCGCAAAGCAAAAGGGCCGGCCGCCATAGGGGTAGCGACCGGCCCGGTTGGAGCACCCTCCGCGGCGATGGGCAGCATAACCGCGGACTTTCCTCCTCCCATTCGTTGACGTTGCGATCAGTCCTTCTGGGCGGCCTCGACCTCGCGGATCGCGTCGTCGATGCCCTTGAGCGCCGCGGCCTTCTGCTCCGCGGTCAGATCATGCTGCATCTCGATCGACTTGCGGGCCATCTTGAGCCCCATCATCGCGTGACGCTTGCCGGTGTCGACCCGGGCGAGCGCGACGACCCGCGCCCGATCGGCCATCGCTTCGGCGGCCATCGCCCGCGCTGCACCCGCTTCGGCGCGCGCTTCGATCCGGTCGGTGCAGATGGTGATGGTGCGGCGCTTGCCGTCGCGGCTCTCGACCTTGACCGCGCCGTCCTTGGGCGCCCCGCAATTGGCGGAGCTGACCACGGGCACGTCGGCGAGGATGCCGTCGATATCGACGACCTTGCCGTCCTTGATGACGAGCCGCTTGTGCGCGCCGACGGTGTGGACGTCCTCGTTCACGGTAACGTTGCCGTCCTTGTCGCGGGTGACGATGCGGATCTTCTTGACCGTGCGCGCGCCCTCGGGGGCTGCGGGAGCCGCGGGCGGTTCGGGCGCCTCGATCGCCTCGGGCGATGCCGGTGCGGCAGGGGGCGTGGGCGCGGCGGGCGCGTCCTGCAGGTCGACGCCGATCGCGTCGCCGACGTCGGCGCGCAGGTTCGCCGCCGCCTGGGTGCCCGATGCGGTGAGCGCCAGGCCGGCGAGCGTCAGCGCCGCCGCGCCCGTCACGCCGGCGGTGATCCGCGTGCGCGACTTCCGGTCATGCTTGGAGAGCATTTTCAATCTCCCTTTGAGTTCGTTGATGGTGTGAAGGTGGCAAGCTGCCGAGACCGCACCCCCATGCGCGGACTTGACGATGGCGCGGCCATAAGCGTGGCGCAGCGCCGGGGCGCGGCCTGAGAGCACCAGGGCATCACAGGCCATCTCCTGATCGGCACGAAAGGCGCGGAACGCCCGCCATGCGACCGGGTTGAACCAATGGAGCGCGAGCACGACCAGCGCGATCCAGTTGGCGATCAGGTCACCACGAAGATGGTGCCCGAGTTCGTGAGCGAGCGCGAGGTTGCGCTCGAGCGGATCGTAGCGCTCGTTGAAGTCGCGCGGGAACGCGACATATTTGCGCCAGATGCCGAAGGCGAGGGGGCCCGTCGCCGCATCGGTCTCGATCACATGCACGCGCCCTTCGGCGACCGTGCGTTCGATCTTCGCGCGGCGCAGCAGCCGCGCGCAGAAGCGGCCATGGGCGATCAGGTGATAGGCGAGGAAGGCGAGGGCGCCCGCCGCCCATAGCCCGGCGACGACCGGCAGCCAGTCGATCGGCGCGGCGTCGACCGGTACCCTCGCGGCGGTCGCCGCTGCCTGGGGCACCATGATCGGATCGACCATATAGTAAGTGATGACCTCGCTCGCCGCCGCGACCGGAGTCTCGGCGCTCGCGCGCCAGCTTTCGGGAAGCGGCGGCAGCGCAAGGCGCAGCACGGGCAGCGCCCATAGCGCATAGGCGATATTGGGGCCGAAATGGCGGCTCACCGGCTTGCGGATCGCAAGCACCAGCAGCATCAGCAGCGTCGTCGCGACGAACGTCTCTACTACCCAGGCGATCATTGCTTGATCTCCTTCAGAAGCGCTTCGATTTCAGCGATGTCTTCGTCGGTGAGCGCGTCGCGCTCGGCGAGGTGGGCGACCAGCGGCGTCAGCTTGCCGCCGAACAGCCGGTCGATCAGGCGCCGCGATTCCCCCTCGACATAGTCGCCGCGCTCGACGAGCGGGCGGTAGAGGTAGCGGCGGCCATCTTCTTCGGCGGCAATGCTGTTCTTGGCGAGCAGACGGCCGAGCAGCGTCTTGACCGTGTTCGCGCTCCAGCCGCGCGAGGGGGCCACGCGTTCGGCGACGTCGTTGGCGGTGAGGGGCGACTCGTCCCACAGCACTTCCATCACGGCGTGCTCCGCGTCGCTGATCCGTTCGGTCATCTCACTCCCTCTCGACTACGCCTGTAATCGTCTCGACCACATCTGTAGTCAATAGGCTGAACGCTATCTGAACGGCATTCAGGGAGTGTCGGGGGATGAAGTGTCGGAACTTCTTACACTTCGTGGAGCGCCGGATTTTCATTAACCATGAAAATGGCTGATTTCCGGGGGTTACTCATTCTGGCACGCGGGCTGCAACATTCCGGTCACACCGCTGTTCACAACGCGCGTGTAACGCTTCAGAGGCGGGCAGATCCATACCGGGCTGCCCGCCTCGCCCGTTTTCAGGCCGTGAAAATCAAGGGCGGTAGATCACCGGCGAGCCGTCGCGGCGCTTGCGCCTGCGAAAAATCTTCGCGCCATCCTCTTCGAGCC